>CALWGI010000009.1 GCA_944380045.1 uncultured Blautia sp. | reverse complement strand
ATGGTCAATAGTTTCTGCCATGCATGGAGTTGTACGCCAACCTATTTTCTGCGGAAATTTTATAAAAAGGACAGGGTGGAAGAGTAACAGCTGCGCGGTTTACGTATGGAACAGTACAGTTTGCGCCGGAGATGCCGGAAATATTGTGGAATATGCTATAATTTTCTGCAATAAAAAGCGGGTTTTAGTCAATATTTGCATACCGGGAAGGAAATGTGCTGTTCCAGCCCGGATGCACCGCGCAAGGAGGAAATGGGATGGAGAAAAAACAGGCATTTAACCCATATCTGCCCAGTTATGAATATGTGCCGGACGGCGAGCCCCATGTGGTGGACGGGAGAGTATATATTTACGGCTCCCATGATCTGTTTAACGGTCTGAACTTCTGCCTTGGGGATTATGTATGCTGGTCCGCGCCGGTCGATGATCTTGGCAGCTGGCGCTATGAAGGGTGTATTTACAGGAGAGAACAGGATCCGGCCGCGCCCAGGATCCGGCTTACCAATGGTCTGGCTGCGCCGGACATGATACAGGGGGACGACGGACGGTATTATCTCTATTACTTTATGGGCGGAACAAAAATGATCTCCGTGGCGGTTTGCGACAAACCTGCGGGGAAATATGAGTTTTACGGATATGTGAAATACGCGGATCAGGTTCCCATAGGAAAGAAGGATGAGCCGTTCCAGTTTGATCCCGGTATTTTCCGGGATGACGACGGCAGACTCTATCTTTATACAGGCTTCGCTCTTCAGGGGAATCCGATCCTGCTGGACGGCTCTAAGCCCACAGAACACGGTCCGATGTGTTTTGAACTGGACCCTTCGGATATGCTGACAGTGAAAAGAGGGCCGGTTTACATCGGGGTTGCCGGAGAGAAAGAATCCATCGGGACTCCATATGAGGGTCATGCCTTTTTGGAGGCAAGTTCCATGCGCAAGTTCGGGGATACCTATTATTTTATTTACAGTTCCCTGAACAGTCACGAACTCTGTTACGCTACCAGCAAAAGTCCCACAGGCGGATTTTTATACGGCGGTATTCTGGTAAGCATCGGAGATATCGGTCTGCCGGGCGTTACGGATGTAAAACACGCAAAGAACTATACGGGAAATACTCACGGCAGCCTGATTGAGATCGGCGGGAAATATTATGTCTTTTATCACAGGCATACCAACAGGAAACAGTCTTCCAGACAGGCCTGTGCGGAACAGATCCGTTTTGAAAACGGAAAGTTTTATCAGGCAGAGCTGACATCCTGCGGCCTTAACGGCGGACCGCTGAAAGGTCGTGGCAAATACCCTGCGTATATCGCCTGCAATCTGTATGGCAGCGGCTTATTATGTGGAGCATACATTTGCCAGGGAAGATGTGGAACTCCCTGTTACGCAGAAGGGGTTTTTTTCCACGGTGATTATCGTAGCGATAGTTTTTATTGTGAGCAATGTAAGTTATCTCTATAGCCATACCCCATTTTCCAGTTCTTTTCCCTATGAGGTTTTTATTATCCGTACACTTGCGGACCTGGGCGGAGTAGCGATTCTGTACGCATATCATATCCAGCTGGTACGTCTGCAAAACAGATTCGAAGCGCGGAATCTGGAGAATATTCTGGAAATGCAGTATGCCAATTATCAGATATCCGAGCAGAGCATGGAACTTGTCAACCAGAAATATCATGATCTTTATGTGGCGTAATCAGACCGCATGATGTGCTGTTTTTTTACAAATATTTAACCGGGATATTTCTATAATTCTGACGAAACTATTGTACAATAAAAATAGTCTCAAAAGGTCAGAAAGGAAATGTTATGATTAAAATCTATGTAATTGACACAAACGTTCTTCTGGACGCGCCTTACGCGCTGGAAAGTTTTGAAGATAATGCGGTTATTCTTCCCATGGTGGTGCTGGAAGAGCTGGATCATTTCAAAAAAGCGGAGGGCGAGATTGGTGTAAACGCCCGGAAGGTCATCAGGTATCTGGACCAGCAGCGGCAGAAGGGAGATCTGACAGAGGGTGTTGTCCTGGAGAGCGGCGGAACTCTCAGGGTGGAGAAGAATTTTGTGGATGTGCAGCTTCCGGAAGATCTGCCGGTGGAGAGAATGGACAACCGGATCCTGAAAGTATGTATCGGGCTTACAGAAACCAGGGAAGAACAGGTAATCCTGGTGACGAAGGACATCCTGCTTCGGATCAAGGCGCAGATTCTTGGCATAGAAGCGGAAAATTTTACCACCGATCAGGTGTCGGAGCATGAAAATCAGTATACCGGCAGATGCGAAGTCTATGTGCCGGAAGAGGTTTTTAAGAATTTTAAGAAAAAGGGAGTCCCTGCGGATCAGGTGTATATTCTCAAAGAAGACGGAGAGAATCAGGTTCCGGAACTGGAAGAGAATCAGTTTGTGATCCTGCGGGCGGATCAGTCCACGAAGAAAACCCAGCTGGGCCGGGTGGAAGATGGAATTATAAAGAAGCTGGATTACAGAAAACAGTCCCCTTACGGCATCAGCCCCAGAAACGCAGGGCAGTATTTTCTTCAGGAAGCCCTGATGCAGCCGGCGGATAAAGCTCCTCTGGTGATCGTAAAAGGTATGGCGGGCACCAGCAAAACTTTTTATTCTCTGGCAGTGGGACTGGAAAAACTCCTGAATCATCCCACAGGAGAATACCGGAGGATTCTGGTATGCCGTCCCAACGCCCAGTTCGATGATGATATCGGTTTTCTTCCGGGGGATGAACAGGAAAAAATCTCTCCTCTAATGCGGCCCGTTATAGACAATCTGGAGCAGCTGATCGATTCCAGCGAAGAGGAACGCTATCAGGATGAGGAAGTGCTGCAGGGGAAACTGGACGAGATTTTTGAGCGTGGGATCATCCAGGCGGAGGCCCTGAACTTTATCAGAGGGCGTTCTATTGTGAAGACTTATCTTATTATCGATGAGGCACAGAATACGACGCCGGCGCAGATCAAGGGCATTATTACCAGAGCGGGAAAGGATACGAAGATCATCCTGCTGGGGGATCCGGGACAGATCGACAGGCCTTTTCTGGACGAGCGGACCAACGGACTCAGTTATGCTTCGGAACATATGAAGGGAAGCCCGCTGTGTTGGCAGATCACAATGGCGGCGGAGGAATGCGAGCGTTCCGCTCTTGCCATGGAAGCGGTGAGGAGACTTTGATGCAGACAGATTATAAACAGATCAGAGAAAACAATGAGATTAATCTTCTTATAGAACAGGGCAACCATATTCTCAATGAACTGGGATACACAGAACATTCTCGGAAACATGCGGCAAAGGTGGCGGATACTGCGGGAAAGATCCTGAAAGAACTGGGATACGGGAAACACAAAATAGAACTGGCCAGAATCGCAGGATATATGCATGATATCGGAAATACGATCAACCGCTGTGATCATGCTCACAGCGGAGCGATTCTTGCCTATCAGATTCTGAAGGAACTAGATATGCCTCTGAAAGATATCCTTGCCATAACCACGGCGATCGGTCATCATGATGAATCTACAGGAACAGCAGTAGACAGTGTGTCTGCCGCCCTGATACTGGCGGACAAGACAGACGTCAGGAGAAACAGAGTGCAGAACAGGGTGCCGGCCACATTTGACATTCATGACAGAGTGAATTATGCGGCACTGTCCTCCAGACTGAATATAAACAAAGAAAAAGGGATTATTCAGATGGAACTGGAGCTGGACGATACTATCTGTACTGTGATGGATTATTTCGAAATATTTCTTAACAGGATGATCATGTGCCGAAGAGCTGCGGAATGCCTGAAATGCAAGTTTAAACTGACGGCCAACGGAAGTAAATTATGCTGACACTGGAAATATATTTTATTCTGTGCGAGTATGTGAAAAATATACACCTCTTTGCAAAGCGGACATCAGATGATATACTGTAAATGAAATTTTTGGACGCTGCAGTCTGAGAGGAGGCAGTTATGAATACAGCAGATCGAAGAGAGGAGATTCTCCGCATCCTCGGGGAGGCGGAGACACCTGTGGCGGCCCGGGAACTTGCGGCCCGGTTCGGCATCAGTCGTCAGGTGATCGTACAGGATATGGCCGTGATCCGCGCGTCTACGCCGGGGATCCTTTCCACCACAAAAGGATACGCCATCCAGCAGGAAAACACCTGTACCAGAGAGTTTAAAGTGCGGCACCGTCAGGATCAGGCGGCTGAGGAACTGAATCTGATCGTGGACTGCGGCGGCCGGGTAAAAAATATCAGCATCAGCCACCGGGTTTACGGAAGGATATCCGCGGAGATGGACATCCGTTCCCGGCAGGATGTGCGGGAATTCACGGAGGCCCTTGCCAGCAGTCATTCCACGGTGCTGAGCACGGCCACCTCGGGATATCATTATCATCTGGTGGAAGCGGCGAACACACAGCGGCTGGATCTGATCGGAAAAGAACTGGAGAAAGCTGGCTTTCTGGCTCCGCTCCAACCGTGGGAAAAGCAGGGTAGAAAAGAAAAAGACTAAATAAAAAAAGACAGTCATTGAGGGTTAAATGACTGTCTTTTTAATTATAAGCTTATAATTAAAATTTTCTCTATCAGCCGAGATTGTTTACGGCTTTTGTTAAGCGGGAAACTTTTCTTGCACAGTTGTTCTTGTGATAAACGCCCTTGGATGTAGCCTTGCTGATTGTAGCGATGGCAGCAGTAAGAGCAGCCTGTGCAGCAGCTTTATCGTTATTCTGAACTGCAGCTTCTACCTTCTTGATGGAAGTCTTAACAGCAGAACGGATAGATTTGTTTCTCGCAGCCTTGGTTCTGTTTACTAAAATTCTTTTCTTAGCAGATTTGATGTTAGCCAATGTAGGACACCTCCATTCCCGAATATGATAAATAGTACGTTACAGGAACAGACACGGGCGCCCCTGTAAACATGCTCATATATTTTAGTATACATATCTGTGAATGTCAATACATAATTCCCATAAAAATTACAGAAAATACGATAAAAAGAGAATCGGAGGGTAAAACCATGGCGGGAAACGGAAGAATCAGAACAGACCTTGCACTGGAGGCTACAGAGCGGTTCGCGCAGGAACATGTGGAAATCCGCGGAGTAGAAGTGCAGGAGGAAACAGACGAGGAGAAACATATCCGGACCACTGTGGTGAAGATCACCACGGAAAACGGAGCGAAAGCTATGGGACGTCCCCAGGGGAATTATATCACTATTGAAGCGCCGGATCTCTCCATGGCGGACGAAGGCTATCACCGGGAGGTATCGGAAGAAATCGCCCGCCATTTAAGACAGCTTATCGATCTTGATCATGAATGTTCCATCCTTATAGTGGGACTGGGCAACCGGGCGGTCACAGCCGATTCCCTGGGTCCCCGCGTGGTAGATAATCTTCATATGACCAGGCATCTTATCCGGGAATACGGCCTGAAAAGCCTGGACGGAAATACGATCCACCGGATCAGCGGGATCATACCCGGAGTGATGGCTCAGACAGGGATGGAAACTTCAGAGATTGTTCAGGGTGTCGCGGCAGAGACGAAGCCGGACGTGGTGATCGCGGTGGACGCGCTTGCGGCAAGGAGTATACGCAGATTGAACAGGACGGTACAGATCACGGATACAGGGATTCACCCGGGGTCCGGCGTACAGAATCACAGGATCGGCCTTACGGAGGAGAATCTGCAGGTGAAGGTGATCGGAATAGGCGTTCCCACGGTAGTGGACGCCGCCACGATCGTCCACGATTCCATGGCTCATCTGCTTGACACTCTTGAAGAGCAGGAGCAGAAGGAGTTCCTGGAGGAAATGATCCCTCCTAATCTTTACAGCATGTTTGTGACTCCGAAAGATGTGGACGAGACGATAAAATATCTGAGCTTTACGGTTTCGGAGGGGCTGAATCTGGCGTTCAGTGAAGTATAATCCGGGACTTGCCGTCATAGGATACTTTGAAAGAGGTGATCCTGTGACAAAGATCCGGAAAGTGTTGTATGTGCTTTTGAGTCTGTGTTATTTTGCTGTTCTGGCGGCGGTGCCGGAATGGCTTTCTTTTGACGGGAATATTTACAGTCAGCTCCCGTTGTATCGCTTTCTGGAAAACGTGGCGGGACATGTCTCCGGAAGGGAAGATCCGGAGACATATCAGCTTCTGGCAGAAAATAACGTCCGCTATCTGGAAGAGATGACGGAAAAGGAGAACCGGCAGGATGTAAAGGAAAACGCGCAGAAGCAGGAGAAAGAAGAGAAAACGGTGAAAGAAGAAAAAGAAGAAAAGGAGCCGGCGGCTTCCGTTACGCCGCCGGCCGAGACAGAAGACACTTCCGCCGCGCAGACAGCCTCTGCCGCTGCGCTTCCTCATCCGGAGATAGATCTGGCGCCGGAAACCCTGGCTGACTATAATTATCTTCTGAATCACTTTTTTATTGTGGATCCCGGAACGGCTGCCAGTGAACAGCTTCTCAACGCGGCCTCTTTTCTCGAAAAAGATCTCACTCTGGAGAAAAATCCCGGGGCTCCCCAGATCCTGATCTATCACAGTCATTCTCAGGAGACATTCGCGGATTCCCGGGAGGGGCATGTGGAAGACACCATTGTCGGAGTGGGGGATTATCTGGCTGAGCTACTGACGGAAACCTACGGGTATCAGGTGCTCCATGTGACGGAGGCTTTTGATATGATGGGCGGACAGCTGGACAGAAGCGCCGCTTACGACTATGCCCGGCCTTATATAGAAGAAGTCCTTAAAGAAAATCCAACCATAGAAATAGTGATCGATCTCCACAGGGACGGCGTGCCGGAAGACAGGAAACTGGTAACCGAGATCAACGGAAAAGCCACGGCACAGATCATGTTTTACAACGGGCTTAGTTACACCGCGGAAGGCGGGCAGGTGGATTATCTTCCCAACCCTTACATACAGGATAACCTGGCGTTCTCTTTCCAGCTGGAATATCAGGCGGCGCAGTATTACCCGGAGTTTTACCGCGGGATATATCTGGCCGCCCTTCGGTACAATCTTCATCTGAAGCCAAGAACGCTGCTTCTGGAGGCGGGAGCCCAGACCAATACCGTTCAGGAGGTAAAAAACGCCATGGAACCTTTTGCGGATATCCTGAACAGAGTGCTTTCCGGGGAGGCGCGGACGGACACAGTTACAAAATGACGAAGGGATACACATTACGGAATGATGAAGGCTCATATTACGGGATATTGAAGGTTCATAAACATCTGGACTTGTGAATCTCTGGTGTGATATAATAAAACCCAAATGCGATGAATTATACATGGAAGATAAAGAGGAGGAAAACCGCAAAGTGACAGATCAGAGCAAGATTCGTAATTTCTGTATTATTGCACATATAGACCATGGCAAGTCCACTCTGGCCGACCGTATTATAGAGAAGACAGGACTGCTTACGGAGAGGGAGATGCAGTCCCAGGTGCTTGACAATATGGATCTGGAAAGAGAGAGAGGGATCACGATCAAATCCCAGGCGGTCCGTATCGTATATAAGGCAAAGGACGGAGAAGAATATATTTTTAATCTGATAGATACCCCGGGACATGTTGACTTTAATTATGAAGTATCCAGAAGCCTTGCGGCATGTGACGGCGCGATCCTCGTGGTGGACGCGGCTCAGGGAATCGAGGCCCAGACCCTTGCCAATGTTTACCTTGCGCTGGATCATGATCTGGACGTCTTGCCGGTGATCAATAAGATCGATCTGCCCAGCGCGGATCCTCAGCGTGTGATCAACGAGATCGAGGATGTGATCGGGCTGGAAGCTCAGGACGCGCCCCGGATCTCGGCCAAGACAGGAGAGAATGTGGAAGATGTGCTGGAGCAGATCGTGCAGAAGATCCCGGCGCCCGAAGGAGACGCGGAGGCTCCGCTGAAGGCCCTTATTTTCGATTCTGTCTATGATTCCTACAAAGGCGTGATCGTTTTCTGCCGCATTATGGACGGCCGGGTGAAGAAAGGAACTACCGTGCGGATGATGGCTACCGGATTCACTGCGGAAGTAGTGGAGGTGGGATATTTCGGCGCGGGACGTTTCATTCCCTGCGACGAGCTCACCGCCGGAATGGTAGGATACCTTACGGCGAGTATCAAGAATGTGAGAGATACCCGTGTGGGTGATACGGTGACGGACGCTTCCAGACCCTGCGCAGAGGCGCTTCCCGGCTACAAGAAAGTCCAGCCCATGGTGTACTGCGGCCTTTACCCTGCGGACGGTGCGAAATACGGAGATCTCAGGGATGCACTGGAGAAGCTGCAGCTGAACGACGCCTCCCTGTTCTATGAACCGGAAACTTCGGTGGCGCTGGGATTTGGATTCCGCTGTGGATTCCTGGGACTGCTCCATCTGGAGATCATTCAGGAGCGGCTGGAGAGAGAATATAATCTGGATCTGGTGACTACCGCGCCCAGTGTTATCTATAAAGTATACAAGACCAACGGCGAGGTGATCGAACTTACCAATCCCACCAATCTTCCGGATCCTTCCGAGATCGACTATATGGAAGAACCCATGGTGGAGGCGGAGATCATGGTGACGACAGAATTTATCGGAGCCATCATGGAACTCTGTCAGGAGCGCAGGGGACAGTATCTGGGAATGGACTACATGGAAGAGACGCGAGCTCTTCTGAAATACCGTCTTCCGCTGAATGAGATCATTTATGATTTCTTTGACGCGCTGAAATCCAGATCAAGAGGATACGCTTCTCTGGATTATGAACTCTGCGGATATGAGCGCAGTGAGCTGGTGAAACTGGATATCCTGGTGAACCGGGAAGAGGTGGACGCCCTTTCCTTCATCGTCCATGCGGATACGGCGTATGAAAGAGGCAGGAAGATGTGCGAGAAGCTGAAGGAGGAGATCCCCAGGCAGCTGTTCGAGATCCCCATCCAGGCGGCGATAGGAAGCAAGATCATTGCCCGGGAAACGGTGAAGGCAATGCGCAAGGACGTGCTTGCCAAGTGCTACGGCGGCGATATCACGCGTAAGAAGAAACTTCTGGAGAAGCAGAAGGAAGGTAAGAAACGTATGCGCCAGGTGGGTAACGTGGAGATCCCGCAGAAGGCGTTTATGAGCGTGCTGAAGCTGGATGACAAGTAACCGGGAGAATCGGAGAAACAGGGACGTACATTGTTTTGTCACAGGACAGAGGATTTGGCAATGATAAAAAATATCAGGAAAACGGCAGCGGTGATGACCATAGCCCTGCTTTGCATATCCGCGGCGGGATGCGGCTGCGGAAAAAAAGAAAAAGATCCTGCGTCTGAGCAGGTCCTTAAGATCACGATCACTCCGGAACCGACGCCGACTCCGGCGCCGGAGGAGATAAACCCGGACGCGGTGGTGACCAACGGAAATATAACCATGGTAAACGGTTATCTTACGGAGAACACTTCAGAGCCGGAAGAACGGAGCGAAGAAGAGACTGCGGAAACAACAGATGCCGGCGGGGACGGCTCCGGCGTTCAGGAGGAAGATGGTGGAGAATAACGGCAGGATCCCTCTGGAGCTCTATATACATATTCCTTTCTGTGTGAAGAAGTGCGCGTACTGTGATTTCCTGTCCGCTCCTGCGGACCGGGAGGCAAGAGAGGCTTATGTCTCCGCTCTTCTGAGGGAAATCCGAAGCCTTCCCGGGGAATATGGACTGGACAACAGGGAAGTCATATCTGTGTTTGTCGGCGGGGGAACGCCTTCTCTTCTGGAAGGTGTCCGTATGAAAGAAATTATGGACGCCCTGAGAGAACATTTTCTCTTTGCGCCCGACGCCGAGATTACGGTGGAGGCGAATCCGGGAACCCTTGACCGGGAAAAACTGAGACTCTACGGCAGATCCGGGATCAACCGTCTCAGCCTGGGGTTACAGTCGGCCAGCGACAGGGAACTGCGCGTTCTTGGAAGGATCCATACCTGCGGGGACTTTCTGGAAAGTTACCGGAACGCCAGGGAAGAGGGTTTCGCCAATATCAATGTGGATCTTATTTCCGCGGTTCCGGGACAGACTTATGAGGACTGGATCCGGAATCTGAGAACAGTGGCGGAGCTGGGGCCGGAACATATATCCGCCTACAGCCTGATCATCGAGCCGGGAACTCCTTTTGCGCAGATGGAACTGGATCTTCCCGATGAAGATACGGAATACCGGATGTATGAGGATACCGCGGCCGTACTGGGAGAGTACGGTTACAGACAGTATGAGATATCCAACTATGCCCGGGAGGGGTTTGCCTGCCGGCACAATGCAGGATACTGGAAGAGAACTGAATATCTCGGGATCGGTCTGGGCGCTGCCTCGCTTTTTGAGGGTCGGCGCTTTCACAATACTGTGGATATGAAAGAATATCTGGCGGACAGCGGCCGTCCCGGAGCGATGCGGAAAGATATGGAAAACCTCACCCGTCAGGATGAGGAAGAAGAGTATATGTTTCTGGGGCTTCGGATGACGGAGGGCGTCTCCGAAAGGAAGTTTGAGGAACAGTTCCGTGAGAAGATGACGGACGTCTACGGAGCGGTCCTGCGTAAATATGAAAAGATGGGACTGCTTCAGAAAAAGGGAGATTTCTGGAGCTTTACGAGAAAGGGAATACATGTGAGCAACGGCGTTCTGGCGGATTTTCTCCAGGATCGCGGTTGAAACGGAGGAACAAATGGCAGAACATACGACTGGACGGAAATTTATTAAAATACGCGGCGCGAATGTGAATAACCTGAAGAATCTCAGCGTGGACATTCCCAGGGATGAGTTTGTGGTTCTGACGGGAGTCAGCGGTTCGGGAAAATCTTCCCTTGCCTTTGATACCATTTACGCGGAAGGGCAGAGAAGATATATGGAATCCCTGTCCTCCTACGCCCGCCAGTTCCTGGGACAGATGGAAAAACCGGATGTGGAGATGATCGAAGGGCTCCCGCCGGCTATTTCCATTGACCAGAAATCCACCAACAGGAATCCACGTTCCACTGTGGGAACGGTAACGGAGATCTATGATTATTTCCGCCTTCTCTACGCGAGGATCGGAATCCCCCACTGCCCGAAATGCGGCAAGGAGATAAAAAAACAGACAGTGGACCAGATGGTGGATCATATCTTGGAGCTTCCGGAGAGAACGAGGATCCAGCTGCTGGCTCCGGTAGTCCGGGGAAGAAAGGGAACCCACGCGAAGCTTCTGGAACAGGCGAAGCGGAGCGGATATGTGCGCGTGCAGATCGACGGCAGTATGTACGAGCTCTCTGAGGAGATCAAACTGGATAAAAATATCAAGCATAATATAGAGATCATCGTCGACCGTCTTGTGGTGAAGCCGGGAATAGAGAAACGTCTGGCGGACTCCATTGAGACAGTGCTTGATCTGGCGGACGGCCTTCTTATGGTGGATACCATGGACGGAAACGTTCTGACGTTCAGCCAGAGCTTTTCCTGTCCGGACTGTCAGATCAGTATAGACGAGATCGAACCCAGAAGCTTTTCGTTTAATAACCCGTTCGGGGCCTGCCCGGACTGTTACGGACTGGGATATAAGATGGAGTTTGACATAGACCTGATGATCCCGGATAAATCCTTAAGTATCCTGGATGGAGCCATTGCCGTGCTGGGCTGGCAGTCCTGCGCGGATAAAGGCAGTTTTACCAGGGCGATCCTGGACGCTCTGGCAAAAGAATATGATTTCAGCCTGGACACCCCTTTTCAGGATTATCCGGAAAAAGTCAAAAATGTACTGATCTACGGTACCAACGGTCATTCTGTGAAAGTCTATTACAAAGGCCAGAGGGGCGAAGGCGTTTACGACGTGGCTTTTCCCGGCCTGATCAAAAACGTGGAGCAGAGATACCGGGAGACGGGATCCGACGCCATGAAACAGGAATACGAATCCTTTATGCGCATCACTCCCTGTAAGACCTGTAAAGGCCAGAGGCTGAAAAAAGAATCTCTGGCAGTTACCGTGGGCGGAAAGAATATTTATGAGCTGACTTCTCTTTCCATAGAGAAGCTGAAGATATTCATGGATGAGCTTAAACTGACCAGCCAGCAGGAGCTGATCGGGAAGCAGATCCTCAAGGAGATCCGCGCCAGGATCGGATTTCTTGTGGAAGTGGGCCTGGATTACCTGTCTCTGGGAAGGGCTACGTCAACGCTTTCCGGAGGTGAGGCTCAGAGGATCCGCCTGGCGACACAGATAGGGTCCGGCCTTGTGGGGGTCGCCTATATTCTGGACGAGCCCAGCATCGGGCTTCACCAGAGAGATAATGACAAACTGTTGCGGGCGCTGATGCGCCTGCGCGATCTGGGAAACAGCCTGATCGTGGTGGAACATGACGAGGACACGATCCGCGCGGCCGACTGTGTGGTGGATATCGGTCCGGGAGCCGGGGAACACGGCGGCGAGCTGGTGGCTCAGGGAACGGCGGATGATCTGATGAAAAACGAGCATTCTGTCACAGGCGCCTATTTAAGCGGGAAGTGCAGGATACCCGTACCGGAAACCCGGAAGCAGCCCTCCGGATGGCTGCATATAAAAGGCGCTGCTGAAAACAACCTGAAAAATGTGAACGTGGACATTCCGCTTGGGATCATGACCTGTATCACCGGAGTCAGCGGATCCGGAAAGAGTTCGCTGATCAACGAGGTGCTTTATAAAACCCTTGCGAGAGATCTGAACCGCGCCAGGATCATACCGGGAAAACACAAAGAAATCCTGGGAGAGGAACAGCTGGATAAGGTGATCAGCATCGACCAGTCTCCCATCGGGCGGACGCCCAGATCCAATCCCGCCACATATACAGGCGTTTTCGATCAGATCCGCGAGCTGTTCGCGTCTACGCCCGACGCCAAGGCCAGAGGCTACAAGAAAGGCCGATTCAGCTTCAATGTGAAAGGCGGAAGGTGCGAGGCCTGCAGCGGCGACGGTATCATCAAGATCGAGATGCATTTTCTTTCAGACGTCTATGTGCCCTGCGAAGTGTGCAAGGGCAAACGGTATAACCGTGAGACTCTGGAAGTGAAATATAAAGACAAAAATATCTATGATGTGCTGAATATGACGGTGGAGGAGGCGATGACTTTCTTTGAAAACATCCCCTCCATACGGCGGAAAATAGAAACTCTCTATGATGTGGGACTTTCCTATATCCGTCTCGGACAGCCCTCCACCGAGCTCTCCGGAGGCGAGGCCCAGAGGATCAAGCTGGCGGCGGAGCTGAGCAGGCGCAGCACAGGCAGGACGATCTATATTCTGGATGAGCCTACCACCGGCCTGCATTTCGCGGACGTCCACAAACTGGTGGATATCCTGAAACGCCTTACGGAAGGCGGAAATACGGTAGTGGTGATCGAACATAATCTTGATGTGATCAAAACTGCGGATTATATTATAGATATGGGGCCTGAAGGAGGAGAACGGGGCGGAACGGTGATCGCGGCGGGAACGCCGGAGGAGATCGCCGCTGTTCCGGAATCCTATACAGGCCGGTACGTGGCAAAATATCTGAAACAGGAAAACTGAGATAAGAGCAGAAAGGAGTCCTATATGCCGGCAAGCGATATCGGGATCGATCTTGGCACCAGGAACAGCCTGGTTTATTCCACGGCGAAAGGCCTTGTGCTTCAGGAGCCTTCCATCGTGGTTTATGACAAGGATACAGAGAAAATAAGAGCAATCGGCGAGGAAGCCCGCCAGATGGCGGGGCATGTCACCTCCAATATGGAAGTGATCCGTCCCATAAAACAGGGGGCTGTCGCGGATTTTATTGTGATGGAAAAAATGCTGAAGTATTTTATCTCCAAAGCAATGGGCAGAAGAGCTTTCCGCAAGCCCAGGATCAGCATCTGCGTTCCGGGAGAAAGCACGGAAATCGAGCGCAGGGCGGTGGAAGAAGCCACTTATCAGGCGGGAGCCCGGGAAGTGTTTCTCGTGGAAGAACCCATCGCGGCCGCGATCGGTTCCGGCGTGGATATTACGAAACCTTTCGGGAATCTGATCGTGGATATCGGAGGCGGAACTGCCAACGCGGCGGTGATATCTCTGGGCGGCATTGTGGTCTCAGGTTCCGTGAAGGTGGCCGGAGACGCTTTTGACCAGGCGATCATGAATTATGTGCGCGGCAGCCACAGCCTTTTTATCGGGGAAGATATGGCCGAGAATATTAAAATAAAGATTGGTACGGCGGTGGAAGAAGCCAGCCCCAGGGTCATGGAAGTGAAGGGCCGCAATGTGATCACCGGACTGCCTAAAACAATCAAGCTTACGTCTGAGGAAGTGCGGGCCGCACTGAGAGAGACCACAGGCCAGATCGTGGATATGGTGCACGGCGTGCTGGAAAAAACTCCGCCGGAGCTGGCGGCGGATATCGTGGACAGAGGGATCGTTCTTACCGGCGGCGGCGCGATGCTCAGGGGAATGGACGCGCTGATCGAACAGAGAACAGGAGTGAGTACGCTTACAGTCCAGAACGCCATGAACGTTGTTGTGGTAGGAACGGGAAAATACCCGGAGATCCGGGCGAGAATGGAAGAATGATGAATCATGAGTGAAAGTGTTACCGGATTTATTGATCACATTGTTTTCAGGAATGAAGAAAACGGATATACGGTGCTGGTCCTGAAGGGTGTGAAGGACCAGGAAGAACTGACGTGTGTGGGTACGTTCCCGGTAATTACCCAGGGGGCTACCATAGAAGCTGAGGGAACATACACCAGGCATCCTGTTTACGGGAAACAGTTCCAGATCACTTCTTTTGCGGAAAAAATGCCGGAAGACTCCCTTGCCATGGAAAGGTATCTGGGGTCGGGGGCGATCAAAGGAATCGGAGCGGCGCTGGCCGCGAGGATCGTGAGGCGTTTCGGTGAAGATACTTTGCGGATCGTGGAGGAGGAACCGGAACGCCTGGCGGAAATAAAAGGAATAAGTGAAAAAAAAGCCCGGGAAATAGCTGCCCAGATAGAAGAAAAGGCAGATATGCGCCGGGCTATGATGTTTTTGCAGAAATACGGCATTTCTCTGAATCTGGGGGCGAAGATCTACCAGAAGTACGGGGATTCTGTCTACAATGTCCTGCAGGAGAATCCGTACCGGCTCGCGGATGATATCAGCGGAGTGGGATTCCGGATCGCGGATGAGATCGCCGCGCGTATAGGGATACATACAGATTCTGATTACAGGATACGGAGCGGGATGATGTATACTTTATCCCAGGCGGCGGGCGAAGGCCACGTGTATCTTCCGAAGGAGGAACTGTTCTGGCGGGCCTCGGAGCTGCTGGGCGTAGATGAAGCCTATATGGAGAAGCACCTTATGGATCTGGCTGTGGACAGAAAGATCGTGCTGAAAGAACAGGACGGCGCCGTTCTGGTGTATCCGGGATACTATTATTATCTGGAACTGAATACAGCCCGTATGCTGAAAGAACTGAATGTGGCATGTCCGGAAGATGAGAAGCTGGTGAAAAAAAGAATCGCCGCTATTGAACAGGAGACGGGCACGGTCCTTGACGATATGCAGCGCAAAGCTGTGACGGAGGCGGCGGGACACGGCCTCTTTATCCTTACCGGCGGCCCCGGAACAGGTAAGACAACGACGATCAACGCGATCATACGGTTCTTTGAGGCAGAAGGCGCAGAACTCCGTCTGGCCGCGCCTACCGGAAGAGCGGCGAAGCGTATGACTGAGGCGACTGGTTATGAGGCGCAGACCATACACCGCCTTCTGGAACTGAACGGTATGCCGGAGGACGGCGGGGACGAGCGTTCGCTCCGGTTTGAACGTAATTCAGAGAATCCGCTGGAGGCGGACGTGATCATTATTGACGAAATGTCCATGGTGGATATTCATCTGATGCATTCGCTTCTTCTGGCCGTAACGGCGGGGACAAGACTGATCCTGGTGGGGGATGAGAACCAGCTTCCCAGCGTTGGCCCGGGAAATGTTCTCAGGGACATCATCCGCAGCGGGCTGTTTCCTGTTGTAGAACTGAAGAAAATTTTCAGGCAGGCGTCCGAGAGCGACATTGTGGTAAACGCGCATAAGATCAACAGAGGAGAACAGGTGGTGCTGGATAATAAGAGCCGCGATTTCTTTTTCCTGAAGAGGGATAACGCCGATATCATCATCCGCGTGGTGATCGCGCTGATCCAGGATAAACTGCCGGGATATGTGGAGGCGAAACCCTTTGACATCCAGGTCCTGACGCCTATGAGAAAAGGGCTGCTGGGTGTGGAAAGGCTGAATCAGATCCTGCAGAGATACCTGAATCCCCCGGATCCGTCCAAAAAAGAAAAAGAATATGGTCAGGGGCTGTTCCGCGAGGGAGATAAGGTCATGCAGATCAGGAACAATTACCAGCTGGAATGGGAAGTCCGGGGCCGGTACGGAATCCCTGTGGAAAAAGGCGTCGGGGTGTTCAACGGCGATACGGGGATCCTGAAATCCATAAACGAGTTTGCCGAAACGGCTGAGGTGGAGTTTGAGGACGGCCGATGCGCGGACTATTCTTTTAAACAGCTGGAGGAGCTGGAACTGGCCTACGCCGTTACCATACATAAATCCCAGGGATCGGAATATCCCGCGGTGGTGATGCCTGTTCTTTCCGGGCCCAGGATGCTTTTAAACAGGAATCTTCTGTATACCGCCGTGACCAGGGCGAGGAAATGCGTCACCATTGTCGGAAGCGAAGAGACATTCCGCGAAATGATCAGAAATGAAAAACAGCAGAAGCGCTACAGTTCTCTTGATGTAAGACTGAAAGAACTGTAGAAGACCAAAAGTTTTCCATCGGGGAGAAAGGATGGAAGTTGAGAAAAAAACTGCAAAAATTTCTGAACGTAATTTATCCGGAGCGCTGTCCGGTGTGCCACCGGATTCTGCAAGACCAGGACGCGCTGGCATGCCCGGAATGCAGGGGCGTATTCCTGCCGGTGGGCGTTCACTACTGCCTGAAGTGCGGGAAACCTGTAAATCCGGACGAGGAGTACTGCCGGGAATGTACGGGGAGAAAAAGATATTTTGACAGAGGCAGAGGGATTTTTCTGTACGATGGGAAATTGCGGAGATCTGTTGTCAGATATAAATACTACGGCTGTCGCCGGTACGGCGACTATTACGCTGAAGAGATCTGCCGGCTGGGCCGGGCGGAAATCCTCGCATGGAGGCCGGATGTGATCATACCCGTTCCACTCCACAAAAGAAAGCTGAGAATGCGGGGATTTAATCAGGCGGCGTATCTGGCGTACAGGATCGGGGAGGCGTTCGGTATACCTGTATCAGGCGAAATCCTGCTCAAAATCCGTAATACCAGATCCCAGAAGAAATTATCCGCGATGGAGAGGCATAAGAATCTCCTGGACGCTTTCAGGGTATCGGCGGATCTGACGGGGCTTACCGTTCTGGTGATCGACGACGTGTACACCACGGGAGGCACCATGGACGCTGCTGCGGCGTGCCTGAAGGCGGGCGGCGCTGAAAGAGTGTTTTTTATTACGCTTTGTACGGGCAGGATATGAGAGAATGCGGAAAAAATGCTTTTCATAGGTAAGGATATATGTTACAATAATTTTGTATGATTATTTTCAAGGAGTTTGGTATGGTCAATGAAGAGAAAGTCAAGGTGATGACAAAGATCGCCATGTATGAGCAGGGGGAAGGTAAGAAATACCTGCCCATCAGCAAATATTACAGAAGCGATTATATCGGACTTGCCCTGATCAAGAATTTTTTTCTGGTAACTATCGGCTATCTGCTTCTGGTGGCTGCTGTTGCAGTTTATTACGGAGAATATCTTATGGATAATATACATAAGATGAATCTTGTGGCTGTGGGGATCTATATCATTGCGGGCTACGTGGCGGCGCTGATCGTTTATTCCGCGCTCACGTATATCCAGTATTCTGTGAAGTACTATAAAGCCAAGAAAAGCGTGCGGAAGTATTATGGAGAGCTTACAGATCTCAGCAAGATATATAACCGGGAAGAAAAGAGAGCGTCGGGAAGAGGAACTGCGGGAGGATATCGGAAATGACAGCATTACTGGAATTTAAGCAGAGAATTAAGGGACTGTACGGTAAATATGAGATTTATCTGCTGCCCCTGCTGAAATTTATTCTCGCTCTGGTATATTTTATCTGGATCAATTCAAATATGGGATATATGAGAGCCCTGGACAATGTGTTCGTTGTTCTTATCCTGGCACTGATCTGTTCCATCCTGCCTTCGGGCATGATGATCTTTGCCGGATTTGCCATGATGGTGGGGCACTGTTATGCCCTCGGGATCGACGTGGCGGGCTTTATGCTGGTGCTGATCCTGTTCATGATGATCCTGTTTCTCAGATTTACAACAGGAAAGAATATTATCCTGGTGTTCACGCCGCTGGCGTGCGCCTTCGATCTGCCGGTGCTTCTGCCGGTGGGATGCGGACTTCTGAGTAATGTGCTGTCGGCGCTTCCGGCGGCAGGCGGAGTGATCATATATTACTTCGTCAGATTTATCCGGTCCCAGGCGCAGGTCCTGCAGTCCGGCGATATGGAGATCCTGGACCGCCTGACTCTTCTGTCCGACGGGCTGATGTCCAACGGAGAGATGTGGCTGACCGTGATCGCCTTTGTGGCGGTGGTGCTGGCCGTGAATCTTATCAGGACCCGCACCTTTGATTACGCCTGGAGGATCGCCATTGTGGCAGGCGGAGTGATCTATGTGGTGATCATGCTTGTGGGAAGCATATCTTTCGGAATTTCCATCTCCGTCGTATCCCTGGCGGTGTTTACTGTGATCGCCGTCCTGATAGGGATCGTACTGGAGTTTTTCGTGTTCGGCGGCGACTATACGCGGACGGAACGTCTGGAATACGAGGATGATGATTACTATTATTATGTGAAGGCGGTACCCAAGGCGCTGGTGACAACTTCAGAGAGAAGCATCAAGAAGATCAACGGCGATCCGGCAAGAGAATCCCGCAAGGGCCAGGAACGGGTGGTGAACTATACGGAACCGCTGTTCCAGGGAGAGGAACCGCCGGTTCAGGAAGAAGAAGCGCAGGACGATATGCCTGTGATCAGAGATTCCGGAATGGATGACGTGGATTTTGAGAAAAAACTTGAAGAATCTCTCAAAGACCTTTAATATATAAATAGAGGGAAAGGAGCGCCAATGCAGAACATCGCAGACATATTGAACAGATATCTTTCACATATTAATATGCCGTCTGTCAATATCATTGATGTGATAGAGATCATACTGATATCTTTCTTTGTTTATCAGTTTATGGTCTGGATCAAGTATACCCGCGCATACACAGTGCTGAAGGGTCTGCTTATCATTGGCGCTTTTCTGCTGATCGCCTATATATTTAAAATGAACACGATCCTGTGGATCGTATCCAATCTTGCCAGCGCGCTGATCACTGCGATCGTGGTTATTTTCCAGCCGGAGCTGCGTAAAGTGGTGGAACAGCTGGGACAGAAGAAGATCATGTCGGCCATCCTTCCCTTCGATCCGGGCAAGGAGATCAAGGAGAGATTTACCGACAGGACAGTGAACGAACTGGTCAGGGCCTGCTATGATATGGGGGAGGCCAGAACGGGAGCCCTCATAGTGATCGAGCAGGAGATCAGGCTGGATGAGTATATACGGACAGGAATTACCGTGGACGCGGTTCTCAGCAGCCAGCTGCTGATCAATATATTCGAACATAATACGCCGCTTCACGACGGAGCGGTGATCATGAGGGGGAACAGAGTGGTATCCGCCACCTGCTATCTGCCTCTTTCCGATAATATGGAACTCAGCAAGCAGCTGGGAACAAGACACAGGGCCGGAGTGGGAATCAGCGAAGTGACAGATTCCGTGACGATCATTGTTTCCGAAGAGACCGGACAGGTTTCTGTGGCGCAGGACGGCCGGCTGATCAGGAATGTGACAGCTGCGGAACTGAGAGAGATTCTGGAAAAAGCCCAGAACAAAAAAATTGTGGATAATAATAAACTGAGACAGCTTTTAAAGGGGAGGGTGAAACATGAAGGAAAAGTTGACAAATAATCTCCTTCTGAAAATACTGTCTCTGGTTATTGCCTTTCTGGTCTGGCTGATCGTGGTAAATGCCGACAATCCTATTATGACCGAGTCTTTTGCGGTTTCCGACGTTCAGCTTCTGAACGAAGCATATATTGACGCGGACGGCAAGATGTGTATGCAGGATGAAGAGCAGGAACCGGTCAGAGTGACGATCAAAGCGGAACGGAAAGTGCTGGACAGGATTTCCGCATCGGATATCCGTGCTGTGGCGGATCTGCAGCAGGCGGTAAGCCTGGATACGGATCCGGTTATGGTGCCTATTACAGCGCTGTGCGACGGGATTTCTCCGGAGAATATTCAGGTGACTCCGAGGAATCTGAGCCTGCATGTAGAGGATAAAGACACACAGGAGTTCGTGGTAAATGTCACTACGAACAACACAAGGCCTGACCGGGGATACGAGGTGGGAACACTGTCGTCCAATCCGGAAAAGATCAAGATTACGGGACCGGTTTCCCTGATCAACAAAATTGACAGAGTGAACGCCGCCGTTGATGTGAGCGACGCTTCTGAAGATGTTACGGAAGAAACCGAAGTGACGGTTATTGATAAAAACGGCGAACAGTTCTCCGACGCGGACCTGAGTTATCTGAATGTATCGAAGGTTTATGTGACGGCGAGACTGTGGAAAGTGAAATCCGACGTGCGCATACGAGCGGAATACTCCGGGACCGCGGCGGAAGGCTACGCGGCCGACAGTGTGAGCACTACGCCCAATGTGATCAGCGTTGCCGGCAGCGATGCGGCTCTGGAAGCGCTGGAAGAACAGAACAATACCATATGGATTCCGGCAGAAGCTGTGGATATCTCGGGCAAAAGTTCAGATTATGAAGAGAAGATCAATATATCCGATTATCTGCCTGAAGGCCTGAAGCTTACGGCGGATTCCAGCGAAGACCTTTTTATCAGGGTGAATATACTTCCGGAAGGAAGCACCGTATGTGAGGTGCCGACCAAGGATATCGTGGTGGAGAATGCGCCGGATGAAATGCAGGTGACATTTGACACAGCGATGATTGAAGTCCGGATCAAGAAGACAGACGATGATCTGGATGATCTGACAGAGAATGATATCAGAGCATCCATAGATCTTGACGATACAGACGAGGGCAGTTACGAACTGCCGGTAGAGATCAGTCTCCCCGAAGGCTATGAGCTTGTGGATGAAGTGACTGCGGGGGTAGAGGTCTCCAGAATTTCGACAGCAGAAGAAAACAGCTGAACAGGAGAGAATGTTATGGTCAGTCAGACGCTTACCATTACGAACCCGTCGGGGCTTCACCTGCGGCCCGCCGGGAATCTGTGCAACGAAGCCATGAAGTACAGATCGCTGGTCACCTTCTCCTTTGACGGAGGAACCTTCAATGCGAAGAGTGTGCTGAGTGTGCTGGGGGCATGTGTGAAATGCGGGGATGAGATCGAGCTTGTCTGCGAGGGCGCGGACGAGCAGGAGGCAATGGAAGCTTTGGCCGGTGCCATCCGCAGCGGCCTTGGTGAATAAATTAGTAACATGTTTTTTAGGGACAAGGAGGAAGTACGTTGAAGAAAAGAATTGTGGCAGTTCTGTTGAGCCTTGCATTAAGTACGGCTATGCTGGCGGAAGCCGGCGCTGCTTCTCTTACCGGTACGCCAGCTGCTCAGAGCGGTGATATTTTTACCAGTACGGCGGACAGCGTAACGGGTGGAGAGACTGATGCGGCAACAGATGGGAACACAGACCCGACCGGCGATGTTACCACGGAAGCCGGATCTGATGTAACAGGAAATGAGGATGGTTCTGTGCCGGGCGGAGATTCCGGAGCAGGATCAGGAACCGAAGGCGGAACAGGAACCGGTGATTTCACTTCGGGTGATGGGAATACCAATACCGATACTCCGTCAGGAGACGGTGCAGAGGGCGACATAAATACAGGCGGAGACAATATTTCCGGTGGCGAAACCACCCCCGACGGAAATACAGATACATCTGATGATGAACTTATTTTTACAGACGATCTGACAAATGAGAGTCTGGAGATTGAAGTAGATACACTTACAGCCGAGGACGAAGAGAAGGCCAAAGCTGAAGAAGAAGCAAAGAAGAAAGAAGAGGCTGAGAAGAAGGCGAAAGCCGCGCAGACGGCGCCCTATCTTGAGAAAGAGGCTTCCAATGTGGTTTACTCCGGACGCTGGAAACAGGAGAACGGCAAATGGAAACTGCATAAACCGACAGGTTTTGTGGAAGGCGCTGAACTGGAAGAGGATCCGGGATATTTTACCGCGGCGGACGGATTCGTACAGCTGAACTTCATTGATTACAACGGAAACGCGTTGTCAAGACTGAACGGCGGAACATATCTGTTCGATGAGAACGGTTATCTTATGACCGGCGAGGCGGACGGCTATTATTTCATTCCGGCATCCGAAGCCGTGATCAGTTATAATACAGCGGCAGGAAAAACTCCTACCCCGTACAACTCCAAACTCGGTCAGAAGCTGGAGGGAGTGATCTGGGACGGCACCACACTGCGCTGGTATAACGAAAAGAATGACGGACGCCGTGTTTCCCTTGCGACAAATGCGGTTGTAGGTTTCGCACCCGGAACAAGCTACACCTCCCTGGCCGGAACTCAGATCAGCACAGGCAAGATGAGCGGCTATCAGTACTATTATCTTGACGGAAACGGCAAACCTTTTGTAGGACGCAAGAGCACAACTTATTCCGGACGGAAGGGGACGTACTGCTTCCAGCCGGCTGCGAATTCAGCGGATATCCCCGGCAAGATGCTGATCGGCGCATGGAGCAGCTATAAAACGGACCGTGGAACCAGATGGGTATATTTCGGCGGCGACGGACGCTATGTGAAAAAGGATACCGGCGCTTACAGACTGTATCCTTCCAAAGACGTTCTCTACGTTCTGGATAAGAACGGCTACCTTGTTAAAAACAGAGTAGTGAAGGACAGCAGAGGATATTATTACAAGTCCAATAAAAACGGACAGGCGTACAGAAACCAGCTTGTAAAGCACGGCGGCTACAGATATTACTTTATCGGCGACGGACGCCGGGCTACATACCGTAACCGCTGGGTTCGCCTGGGCAGCAATACAGGTAATCGCTATTTCTACTTCGGCAGCGTGCGGGGACGTGTGCAGGAAAAACACGGATTCCAGAAGATTACCGTTAACGGTAAATTCATCGGATGGTTCTACTTCACATCCGGAGGCAATCACTATATCGACCATTTCGCCGGCGGAAGATATTTCCTTCCCGACGGACGGATGGCCAGCGGCCTGCGCAATGTAAACGGAACCTATTATTTCTTCGAACGTTCTTCCAGTACCGTGGCCCGGGGCAAGATGTATAAAGGAACCTGGATCAAATATAACGGAAAATATTATTACGCCGGCAAGGCGGGCAATCTGGCAACCAACGGCTGGAGATACATCGGCGGCAATTACTATTACTTCCAGAACTGCGCTGCGCTTACCAATTACAACATCAAGAGAGGCAGCACTTACGGACGCCTGGACAGCAGAGGTAAGTTCATCACAGGATGGATGGTTGTGAATAACAACCGCAACAAAGCGAGATATATGGATCCTGCTACAGGAAGATTCCTGAAGAATACCTCCAAGAAGATCGACGGCCTGCTTTATTACTTTGACAGCAACGGCTACAGGAAGACAGACCTGACCAATATTTACAAAGGACCCTATTACCTGGAGGTTGATCGTATCAACGGCGTTATGACGGCGTATAACAGCAACAGGACAGTTCCGGTGAAGACGATCCGTGTTTCCGTAGGAAATCCCATCAGCCTTACCAGAACAGGTACCTTTAAGGTAACCCGTGCGGGACGCTGGCAGCTCCTTATGGGTCCGTCCTGGGGTCAGTACGGCAGCCATGTAACAGGAGGAATCTATGTTCACTCTGTGGCGAGCGGACAGATGAACGCCAACAACCTGCCGGCAGGAGAATATCTGAAGCTGGGCAGCCCGGCGTCTCACGGCTGCATCCGCTGCTGTGTGGCGGACGCCAAGTGGGTATGGGAAAACTGCAACGGCGCAAAGATCAAAATCTTTGACGGCACCTACAAGGCAGACGAATGCTTCAAGGGACCGCTGGGAAGAAATCCCATCACGCCTCTGAGGGGCAGCGGAACCTTCGATCCCACAGACCCCATTTATAACTGATCGGGTATTTTATAACCGGATACAACCAATAATAACAAAAAAGCAGAGCGCTCTCCCCGAGGGGAGGGCGCTTGTCAGGAGGAAGAAAATATGAGGACATACCTGGTGACAGGCGGCGCCGGTTTCATCGGTTCCAACTATATTCACTATATGTTTCAGAAGTATGACAACGAGATCCGTATCATCAATGTGGACAAGCTGACATACGCGGGTAATCTGGAAAATCTCAAAGACATTGAAGACAGAGACAACTATACTTTTGTAAAAGCGGATATCTGTGACAGTGAAGCCATCATGAAGATCTTTGATGAGAACGATATTGACAGGGTGGTGCATTTCGCGGCGGAAAGCCATGTGGACAGAAGTATCCGTAATCCCGAGGTTTTTGTGAAGACGAATGTTCTGGGAACCCTGGTCATGCTGAACGCCGCGAAGGCTGCGTGGGAGCTGCCGGACGGAACTTTTAAACCGGACAAGAAATTCCTTCATGTTTCCACAGACGAGGTGTACGGTTCCCTGGATGACGACGGCGGTTATTTCTATGAGACAACCCCCTACGATCCCCACAGTCCCTATTCCGCCAGCAAGGCATCCTCGGATATGCTGGTGAAATCCTACATGGACACCTACAAGTTCCCGGCGAATATTACCAACTGCAGCAATAACTACGGTCCGTACCAGTTCCCGGAGAAGCTGATCCCTCTGATCATCAATAATGCTCTTCAGGGAAAGAAACTTCCCGTATACGGCGACGGAAAGAATGTCCGCGACTGGCTGTATGTCATGGATCACGCCAAGGGAATCGATATGGTGCAGGAGAAAGGACGCCTGTTTGAGACCTATAATATCGGCGGACACAATGAGAAGCAGAACATTGAGATCATCCACATTATCCTGGATACTCTTCAGGAAATGCTCCCAGAGGGGGATCCTAGGAAAGAACTTGTCAGCGAAGATCTGATCACTTATGTGGAGGACCGGAAAGGTCACGACCGCCGTTACGCCATAGCCCCGGACAAGATCAAAAAAGAAGTGGGCTGGTATCCGGAAACCTGTTTTGAGGACGGTATCCGCCTGACGATCCAGTGGTTCTTCGAGCATGAGGACTGGATGAAGAATGTGACCAGCGGGGACTATCAGAAATACTATGATGAAATGTATAAGGTGAAATAATATACTCCGATAAAGGATTCTTCGGAGAAAAATACTGCGGAGATCCGGGATGGTCCGGTTTTCCGCAGTTCTTATATTTTACAGGAGAAAATATGAAGAAAATTGTTATTATCGGGGCGAATGATTTTCAGCGGCCGCTGATACAGAAAGCAAAATCCATGGGATATGAGACCCATGTGTTCGCATGGAAAGAAGGCGCAACAGGAGCGGCGGACGCGGATTATTTTTATGAGATAAGTATCACGGAGAAAGACAGGATACTGGCGGAATGTGAAAAGATCCATCCAGACGCTGTGGCGACCATCGGATCCGATCTCGCCAATATTACCGTCCAGTATCTGGCGGAAAAGCTGGGGCTTCCCGGCAACAGCAGGGAGTGTATCGAGAAGTCTACAAATAAATACGCCATGCGCCTGGCTTTCCGGGAGGCGGGGATCCCGGTTCCCTGGTTTCAGTCCGTTTCCGCGGGAGAAGAGGTATATCCGGAACGCTACCCGGTGATCGTGAAACCCACCGACCGGTCCGGAAGCAGGGCTATCACGAAGGTTTTTTCCGGGGATGAGCTTGGCGCGGCAATCCGGAATGCGGCGGAACAGTCTTTTGAGAAAAAAGCCATTGTGGAGGAATATATTGAGGGAAGCGAGTACAGCGTGGAAACCATCAGTTTTCAGGGAAAGCACACCTGCCTGGCAATCACCAAAAAATATACCACAGGAAGCCCCCATTATATAGAAACAGGACATCTGCAGCCGGCTCCTCTGTCTGAAGATCTGGAGGAAAAGGTAAAAGAAACCGTAAGCCGCGCGCTGGACGCACTGGGAGTACAGACGGGCGCCGGACACAGCGAGCTGCGGATAGACGGAGAAGGACAGGTCAGGATCATTGAGATCGGTTCCCGAATGGGAGGGGACTGCATCGGTTCCGACCTGGTGCCGCTTTCCACAGGATATGATTTTGTGGGGATGGTGGTGGACGCCGCGGCAGGGAATCCGCCGGTGTTCAAAGAGAAAATCTCCCGTGTATCCGCGATCCGTTTTATTATGGGAAAACAGGATCTGGCCCTTCTCGCGCATATCAGAGAAAGACATCCGGAATGTCTCAAAAAAGAGGTGCTGGACGAAGCCGCTATGGAAAATAAGATCGTGGACAGCGGAAGCAGGCCGGGATTTTTTATCCTTCAGACAGACACCCGGGAAGAGATGGAAAAACTTCTTCATCACGGTCCATGGGAAAATCCGGTAAATATATATGAAACACCTGTGCAGAAACTGCGTTATACGCCCGGAGAGAATGATAATAAAATCTTTATGAAGCGGGACGATCTGCTGCCTTATTCCTTCGGAGGAAATAAAGTCCGCTTTGCGGCGAAGTTCGTGGAAGATATGCAGAGAGAACACTGTGACAGTATGATCATATACGGGAATTATCATTCCAATCTCTGCCGGATACTGTCATCCCTCTGCCGGGAACTTGAGATCCCCTGTTATATGATCCATAATACGGAAGACGTAAAAGAAGACAGGGCGACTTTCAACAGCCGGATCATACGGCGTATGGGCGTTACTGAGATCCCCTGCAAAAAAACAGAAATCGCTTCCGCCGTACAGAGGGCGATGGATGAACTGAGGGAAAAAGGATACCGCCCCTACTATATTTACGGCAATCCGCGGGGCGAGGGCAGGGAGCATATTCCCATGAAGGCTTATGAGGAAGCCTACGGGGAAATATGCCGGTATGAGAAGGAGCACGGTGTGTTTTTTGATTATCTTTTTCTTGCCTCCAGCACCAACGCCACGCAGTCCGG
>CALWGI010000008.1 GCA_944380045.1 uncultured Blautia sp. | reverse complement strand
TACAGAGCTGATCGTCAAACGGTGCATCCACACCAGCGCGGATTTTGACTATGCGGACAATCTCTGCTTTTCACCGGGTGCGGTGGAGAAGGCGCTGGAAGCCATTCAGGAAGGCGCATGTATCGTCACGGACACCCAGATGGCAAAATCCGGCATTAACAAGCGGGCCCTTGCCCGTTACGGAGGCGAAGTGTACTGTTTCATGTCCGATGAGGATGTGGCCGAAGCGGCCAGGAAAAACGGAACCACAAGAGCCGTGGCAAGTATGGATAAGGCCGCCGCTATGGACAGAAAAATGATCTTCGCCATAGGAAACGCTCCCACCGCCCTGGTGCGGCTTTATGAACTGATCGGGAACGGAACGCTGGATCCGGAGCTGATCATAGGCGTTCCGGTGGGATTCGTCAACGTGGTACAGTCCAAGGAGCTGATCATGGGAGCAGGGGTTCCCTATATTGTGGCCAGAGGCCGCAAAGGAGGCAGCAATATCGCCGCCTGTATCGTAAACGCCCTGCTGTACATGATCGACAACCGCAGAGACTGACCCTGCCGTCGGAGAATCACTGAAAGGTTACAGAAGCTTTTTCAGAAGCTCGCAGGCCGGACGGAAATCCTCCGAAGGTATGGCGGAACAGGAGAGAAGAAGTGTCACAGAACCGGATGCTTCTTCCAGGATTTCCAGGCGCAGGCCCTCGGCCCGCGCCGTTTTTTTCAGTTCGCCGCCGCTTCTGGAAGAGGGAACAGTAAGGGCGAGGGCGGTTCCCGCGGCGCCTACCTGCACCCGGCATCCGCTGCCGAACACATTTTGGATTTCAGCAAGAAGCTGTTTCATCTTTGCGGAATACAGCCGTTTCAGCCGGCGGATCTGAGCGCCCAGATGGCCGTCCCGGATAAACTGGCAGAGAGCGATCTGCTCGGCTTTGGACGCGGTCTGGTTATAGCACGCGGATTTTTTCTGGTAGGCTAGAGACAGTTCCGGCGGCAGGATCATAAAACTGATCCGGATGGAAGGAAGCAGAAGCCGGGAAAAGGAACCGATATACACAACGCCCCGCCCGCCGGAAAGACTGAACAGGGAGGGCGTGGGTTTCTGCAGATAGACAAACTCATTTTCAAAATCGTCTTCTATGATCAGGCTGTTCCGTTCCCTGACGTGGCGGAGAAGTTCCATACGTCTGGAAACGGGCATGATCTCGCCCCATTTCGTCATGTGAGCGGGAGAAACATAGATTACCCCGCTGTCCTTATTCCGGTAACGGACGTCGAATCCGTAATCAGAGAAAACAGTGCTTCCCTGTATAAATGACGAGGTGGGAAAAGAAACCGTTTTTTTATCCCGGATAAGGGGGCAGAGGATATGGAGAAGGCTCTGTACGCCCGCGCCGATCACGATATCGTCGGGAGAGCAGGTGATATTTCTTCCCTGACGGACATAATCGGAGAGAACCTGGCGGAAGTCCGCTTCTCCCTGGGGCTCCCCGTAGGAGAGCAGACGATCGTTCTGCCTGAGCGCGCTTTTCAGGTACCGCTGCCACAGATCGAACCGGAAGCTTTCTCTGTCAACTCCGGAGGAGGCGAAGTTATAGCGGACAGGAGGAAGCTCCGGCTTCTGGCTTTTGGGCGGCGAAGGCTGCTGACGTGCGATGTCCGTCACATAATAGCCGCTCTGGGCTTTGGAGACGATGTATCCGTCCGCGGCAAGCTGCAGATAGGCGTTTTCCACCGTGGTTCTGCTGAGATGGAGATCTCTGGCGCAGGTGCGCAGAGAAGGCATCCTGCTGCCCGGCGGAAGGCGGCGGCTCAGGATCAGGTCCCGGTAATAATGATAAACCTGAAGATACAGATGTTCTTTGTTATCTGAATTGTCAAATGTAAAAATCATAAACTGTCCCTCTGAAATTGTGCTGAATTGGATGTTTATAAGTGTACACTATAGTGGTATGCTGATGCAATAGAATCAGATCAAATAATAAATACAGGTAAATGGATATGAAAAAAATAGCGATTTTGAATGATCTGTCGGGGCTGGGGAAATGTTCGCTCGCAGCGGCGATCCCGGTGATCTCGGTGATGGGCGTGCAGGCGTGTCCGCTTCCCACCGCCATCTTAAGCGCCCAGACAGGGTTTGACTCTTATTATTATGACGATTACTCGGCCCATATCAGTGAGATCATGGGAGAATGGGACAAGATGGGATTCTGTCCGGACGGCATCTATACCGGCTTTCTGGCGGGGGAGACTCAGGCGGAGAGAGTGCTGGAATTCATCTTAAAGTTCGGGAAAGAAAATACAAAGATACTGGTGGATCCGATCCTGGGAGACAACGGAGAGGAGTATCCCATGTATACGGAAGGACTCTGTGAAAAAATGAGAAGCCTTGCAAAAAGAGCGTCAGTCATCACCCCAAACCTTACGGAAGCCCTCCTTCTTCTGTACGGACGTGAACAGGCCCATCGTAAGTGGAAAGAGTTCGGGGAAATGGAGGAAGCCGCTTTCAGAAGAGCGGTGCAGGAAACAGGAACAGAACTGTCCCGTCGTTTCCGGACAGAGTCGGTGGTCACGGGGATCGATATCCCGCGCGCAGACGGGACTGTGGAAATCGGAAATCTGATCTCCGGCGCTTTGGGACAGGAGTGGGTGACCGCGCCCAAAGAAGGGGGAAGCTATTCCGGCACAGGAGATCTCTTTGCCTCCGTGCTGTGCGCCGGAATGGTAAAAGGAACCGCCACCGCCGTTTCTGTGAAGAAGGCGGTGAGGTTCCTTTCAAAAGCGATCCATGATACAGTTCTGGAAGGCACAGACCGGAATGAAGGCGTGTGCTTTGAGAATCATCTGTATGAACTGCATAAAAAACCGGGACCGGCGGAGAGGTTATGAATTCCTCCGGGTTTCCTTTGCGATGATGAGGGAATAATATCCGGCGTTATCAGGAATCTCCTCCGTGCCGTGATAAACGTGCTCGTTTTCCATGCCGCAGTTTTCCACCATGTAAACGTCGCGTCCGCTGTTTTTCAGAAGTTCTTTAATCTGGCTCATTTTCCTTCCGGATTTCATCAGCACATAGTTTCCGCCGTCTTTCAGCTCCGCGTCGGAATGATGGGCCGCGGGAAGGATGTGGAGCTGTTCGTTCCATTCCGAGAGAGGAAGGTTCAGCCGTGCGGCTGCCGCGCAGAATGAGGTGATCCCGCTGACAAGTTCGGTCCGGAATCCGTCGTCCATCACAAGCTTCTGAAGATAAGTATAAGTGGAATATACACAGGGATCGCCCAGGGTGAGAAATACCACGTTCAGACCCCTGCTGAGATAAGATTCCAGAAGTTGTGCTCCTTTCTGGTGGTTCCGTTTCATCTCCTCCCTGTCGTGGGTCATGGGCATATATACGGGCAGAAGTGTCTTTTCCGCCAGTTCGGGAACCGCCTGTACCGCGATCTTATAGGCTACGGTTTCTTTTGCCTCGGCGCCGGGTACGGCGATGATATCATTTTCACGGATCAGGTGTACCGCCTTCAGTGTCATCAGTTCCGGATCTCCGGGACCAACGCCCACACCATATAAAATTCCGCTCATTTATTTTTCCTCCTGTATCAGACAAATTTCTTCTATTATACTTGAACGGCGGAATAAATGCAATGAATGCCGGTAATAATAAGAGAAGAAGAAATGATAAAATAAATCGAAACTTTGAAAAAAATTAAAAAAATCAGTTGCTTTTTTGTGGGAAATGGTGCAGAATAAGGAAAAGGCAGATGATGCTTATAAGGGAGTAGTCGGCATCTTGTGATGCAGCAGAATCAACACACGGCCCGGCGGGCCTGGTTTTGTTTGAAATGACGAGACTTATTCACAGGACATACTTGTGGATGGGTCTTTTTTTCTACCCTGGCATCAAAATATGTATGTGCGCAGATAACAGTCATATGCGTATGCGCGGAATGGAGGTAACGTGAAAGAATATCTGTCAGATTATGAAGAGGTTCTGAAAGAACAGCAGTCCTCAGAGGACGGTCTGTCTTCCGGCGAAGCGGAAGCAAGACTGGACAAATACGGCAAAAACGAGCTGGAAAAAGGAAAAAAGGATTCTCTTTTCAAGCGTTTTATGAAGGAGCTTTCCGATCCCATGATCATTATCCTGATCGTGGCGGCGGTGATCTCCGGTATTACAGCTTTCTATGAAGGAGAGTCTTTTGCGGATGTGATCATTATCATGGCCGTTGTTATCATCAACGCGGTTCTGGGCGTGTTCCAGGAAAGCAAGGCGGAAGCGGCCATTGAAGCTCTGCAGGAGATCGCGGCGGCCACCAGCAAGGTGCTCCGGGACGGCAAGCAGGTCACGCTGAAAAGCGACGAACTGGTGCCGGGCGATATTGTGATCCTGGAGGCCGGCGACGCGGTTCCCGCCGATGGGCGTATCATTGAGTGCGCCAGTATGAAGATCGAGGAGGCGGCGCTTACAGGAGAATCGGTTCCGGTCAATAAGATCGTGGATCTGCTCCAGCTGAATTCCCAGAAGGACGTGCCCCTTGGCGACCGTAAAAATATGGTCTATATGGGATCCACGGTTGTCTACGGACGGGGTAAGGCGGTAGTCACCGGCACAGGGATGAATACCGAGATGGGTAAGATCGCCAAAGCCCTCTCCCAGGCCCAGGATGAGGCGACTCCCCTTCAGATCAAACTGAACCAGCTGAGCAAGATCCTTACCGTCCTGGTTGTGGGCATCTGCGCGGTGATCTTTGCAGTGGGTCTTATGCGCGCCGGAATCAGCAGCGAAACTATTCTCAGTACCTTTATGGTAGCCGTTTCCCTGGCGGTTGCGGCGATCCCGGAAGGACTTGCGGCGGTGGTGACTATCGTGCTTTCCATCGGCGTTACCAATATGTCGAAACGCAACGCCATCATCCGTAAGCTGACGGCTGTGGAGACGCTGGGATGTACGCAGATCATCTGTTCTGACAAGACAGGTACCCTCACACAGAATAAAATGACGGTTGTAGAACATGTGGCGGACGACGAGAAGCTTCTGGAGACGGCCATGGCTCTCTGCTCCGACGCGGAGCTGGACAGAGATTCCGGCGAAGCGGTGGGCGAACCTACCGAATGCGCCCTTGTCAACGACGCCGCGAAGAACGGACTTCCCAAACCGGAGCTGGAAAAAGAGTATGAGCGCGTGGGCGAAGCTCCCTTTGATTCCATGCGCAAAATGATGTCCACAGTACACAGGACGCCGGATAATAAAATCATCCAGTTTACCAAAGGCGCTCCCGACGAGATCCTGAAACGCTGCGCTTACGCGCTGCGCGATGGTGAAAAGATCCCCATGACGGATCAGGTGAGAGAAGAGATCCTCAAAAACAATAAGGCCATGGCGGACAGAGCGCTCCGTGTACTCTGCGCGTCTTTAAGAGAATGGGATGACGTGCCGCAGAATACGGAACCGGAATATCTGGAAAAAGATCTGACTTATGTGGGTCTTTCCGGTATGATCGATCCGGTGCGTCCGGAGGTAAAAGCCGCGATCGAAGAGTGCCGCGAGGCCGGTATCCGTCCGATCATGATCACCGGAGACCATAAGGATACCGCGGTTGCCATCGGTATGGAGCTGGGGATCATTTCCGATCCTTCCCAGGCGATCACCGGCGCCCAGCTGGACGATATCAGCGACGAAGAATTTAAAGACAGGATTACGGAGTTTTCCGTGTACGCCCGTGTGCAGCCGGAACACAAAGTCCGTATCGTGAAGGCGTGGAAGGCGAGAGGCATGATCACCGCCATGACAGGAGACGGCGTGAACGACGCCCCCTCCATCAAGAGCGCGGATATCGGAATCGGTATGGGAATTACCGGAACAGACGTTACGAAGAATGTTGCGGATATGGTTCTGGCGGACGATAATTTCGCCACGATCGTGTCCGCCGTGGAGGAAGGACGAAGGATCTACGCCAATATGCGAAAGGCGATCCAGTTCCTGCTGGCTTCCAATCTTGCGGAAGTTCTTTCCATCTTTTTCGCTACGATGATCGGTTTCACGATCCTGCAGCCGGTCCATCTTCTGTGGATCAATCTGATCACAGACTGCTTCCCGGCGCTTGCCCTTGGACTGGAAGAGAGCGAGCCGGACAGTATGAAGAGAAAACCCCGTGACCCGAAAGAGGGCATCTTCGCCGGAGGAATGGGATTCGACGTGTTCTTCCAGGGAGTTATCGTTACGGCGCTGGTGCTGTTTTCCTATGTCCTGGGCCACCGCATGGAATCCGGCGTGTGGGAGTTTGTAAACAGCCCGGACGGAACGACAATGGCGTTTCTGACTCTTTCTATGGTGGAAATCTGTCATTCACTGAATATGAGAAGCCGCAGAGGCTCCATATTTAAGCTGAACAGCCATAATAAATTCCTTTACGGAGCAATGCTGGCGTCGCTGATCCTGACTACGGCAGTGATCGAGGTGCCCTTCCTTGCGTCTGCGTTCCAGTTTACACCTATCGATCTGGAAGAGTACGCTGTCGCGCTGGGGCTTGCGATCCTGATCATCCCCATCATGGAAGTGGTTAAAGCGATCCAGAGAAAAACCGGAAAGTAATACAGGAGATAAAATGAGATCAAGAGTACGAAGAGTCAGCTTTCAGAGAACCATAAACGCCTGCTTTGCAGGCTATGTGGTTCAGGCGGTGGTAAATAATTTTGTCCCCCTTCTGTTTGTAATGTTTCAGGACAGTTATCAGATCCCGCTGTCAAAGATCACTCTGCTGATCACGGTGAACTTTGTTTTTCAGCTTGTGATTGATATTCTTTCAGCCGGCTTTATAGATAAGATAGGTTATAAGACATCGGTTATTATCGCGCATTTCTGCGCGGCGGCAGGCCTTATTTCGCTGACGGTCCTTCCGGAGGTTTTCGGGGATCCGTTCGCTGGGATCCTTGTCTCCGTAATGATCTACGCCGTGGGAGGCGGGCTTCTGGAAGTCCTTTTAAGCCCGATCGTGGAGGCCTGTCCAACGGCGAACAAAGAAAAGGCGATGAGCCTTCTTCATTCGTTCTACTGCTGGGGACATATGGGAGTGGTCCTTCTCTCCACAGTGTTTTTCAGCGTTTTCGGGATCTCAAACTGGAAGGTCCTTGCACTGATATGGGCGCTGATCCCTGTGATCAACGGGATCGTGTTCTTTACGGCGCCGATTTACTCTCTCCAGGAGGAGGGGGAGAAAGGTCTGAGCCTGAAGGAACTGTTGTCAAAAGGCGTGTTCTGGGTGATGATCCTTCTTATGGTCTGTTCCGGAGCCAGCGAACAGGCGGTAAGCCAGTGGGCTTCCACTTTCGCGGAGCAGGGGCTTGGCGTGAGCAAGACTATCGGAGATCTGGCCGGTCCCATGGCCTTTGCCTTTATGATGGGGCTTTCCCGGCTGTTTTACGGAAAATATGGAGACAGGATCGATCTGGATAAATTTATGAGCGGCAGTACGGTTCTGTGCCTTGTTTCTTATCTTTGCATATCCTTTGCGCCGTTCCCGGTCCTCAGCCTGGCAGGCTGCGCGGTGTGCGGTTTTTCTGTGGGTATCCTCTGGCCGGGAAGCTTCAGCAAAGCGGCGGCGGCCATCAAAGGAGGCGGCACAGCCATGTTCGCGTTCCTTGCCCTAGCGGGAGACCTGGGCTGTTCCTCAGGACCTACGCTGGCAGGATTTGTCTCAAGCCATATGGGAGATAATCTGAAAGCAGGGATACTGGCCGCGATCATTTTCCCTGTGCTGATGCTTGCGGGCATGTTCCTCAGCAGGAAGGTGAAGCAGCAGTAAATAAAAAAAGTGCTTACGAACACAACAGTCTGTTGTATTCGCAGGCACTTTTATTTTATTCGTAAATTCCGTTGACGGTTACGTCAAACACGGCTTCTTTGCCGTTAAGGTCTTCCTTGCCGTAATCTTCCGGGAAGGTGACGGTCACTTCAACTTCGTCTCCCGGATGGGAGCCCACGAGCTGGTCTTCAAAGTCGTCTATATAGAGTCCGGAGCCGATGGTGAGATCGGTACCCATCCCGCCAGTGCTGCCGCCGTCGAATTCTGTTCCGTCTACAGTTCCCACATAGTCGATATTTACGGTGTCACCGTCTTCCACAGTGAGGGAAGCGTCTGTCTGAAGCGACGGCGCTTCCGTGGGTTCCGCCGTGGATTCAGCGGTTGTCTCAGAGGTGGAGGAGGCGGGATCCTCAGCCGTATTCTGTGAATTGCGAACGCTGTCAACGATGATCACAATGATCAGGATCGCGATGATCAGAACGGGAACGGCGATCTTCAGGATCTTATTTCTTCGTTTTTTTCTTTCCAGGAGTTTTCGCTCTGCGGCGCGGCGCTCCTGAGCCAGTCTGCGATTTTCTTTTTTCATATTGCTTCATTGCCTCGCTTTTAATTGTAATTTCTGTCAGAATGCAGTCCGCGGCGCAGGTGCTTATGCCTGTCCGGTAATGGCCTGTTTCACATGATCGATAAAAAGAGAACGGATGCCCGGATATTCGCCCAGGCCTTTCAGTACCGGCTGCACCTCGTAATTGTGCTGGCGGAACTGATACGCCCAGGAATCCGGTTCGTCTCCGGCCATATCGTTATGGGCGTGATCCCCGGCCACGATCATGAACGGCGCGAGAACAACCTTCTTCGGATCGTAGGAACAGACTTCCCTTACAAGATCCTGAATAGTGGGTTCCGCCTCCACTGTGCCGAGGAAGATGTTGGAATGGCCCTGTTCTTTAAACATGCTGTCGATCTCAGCATATACGGAATTAACCCTGTGGGAGGTTCCGTGTCCCATAAGGACGAGGGCGGTATCCTCAAGGTGTTCGCTGAATTCTTCCGCCACGGCTCCGATCACCGCGTGGGCGTCCTCCCGGCTGGAGATCAGCGGGGTGCCGAAAGTGATGGAATGGAAGCTGTCCCGGAAAGCGAGGGCTTCTTCCTTCATGATATTGTTTTCGATCCCGTCCAGGATGTGGGTGGGCTGGATGATCACGTCCTGTATGCCGTCGGAGAGCATCTGTTCCATGGCTTCTGTTACATTGGGGATGATGAGATTGTCACGTTTTTTCAGAATGGACAGGATCATCTTGCTTGTCCAGGCGCGGTAGATCCTGTAATCAGGAAAGGCTTCCGCGATATCCTGCTCAATTTTTTCTATGGTTGCTTTCCTGGCTGCTTCATAACTGGTTCCGAAGCTCACCGCCAGGATTGCCCTGGTACATGTTGTGTTCATGTATTTTCCTCCGTCAGATACTGATATTTGCATTTAATTATTATACTATAAACTGTCTTTTCAGGGAATAATAAAATTGTGAAAATTATAGGGATTGGAAACAGTATTGACATCCTTAGTTTTCACCTATAAGATGATAAAGGATTCACAATCGTAACAGGGCTGTATTCCGTAAAATACAGCGCGGGAAAAATAAGAAAGGCGGGCTTTGGATATGATGAAAATCGCGAAAGACGTTACGGAACTGATCGGAAATACTCCGCTTCTGGAGATCGGGAATATAGAAAAAGAACTGGAACTGAAGGCAAAAGTGCTTGTGAAGCTGGAATATCTTAACCCGGCGGGCAGCGTGAAGGACCGGGCTGCGAAATATATTATCAGCGACGCGGAGGAAAAGGGACTTCTGAGAGAGGGCTCCGTGATCATCGAGCCTACTTCCGGCAATACCGGGATCGGTCTGGCGTCCATCGCGGCAGTGAAGGGATACCGCCTGATCCTGACCATGCCGGAGACGATGAGTGTGGAGAGAAGAAATATACTGAAAGCCTACGGCGCGGAGATCGTTCTGACCGAAGGCGCGAAGGGTATGACCGGAGCGATAGCGAAGGCGGAAGAACTGGCGGAAGAGATTCCGGGAAGTATCATAGCGGGCCAGTTTGTCAACGGAGCGAACCCCAGAGCCCACAGAGAGACCACCGGGCCGGAGATCTGGAACGCTACGGAGGGAAAGACGGATATTTTCGTGGCCAGCGTGGGAACAGGAGGTACGATCACCGGAACCGGAGAGTACCTGAAAGAACAGAATCCGGATATCCATATCGCGGCAGTGGAACCGGCGGATTCTCCCGTGCTTTCCGGCGGGAAACCCGGTCCCCATAAGATTCAGGGGATCGGCGCGGGATTCGTACCCGAAGTACTGAATACGGAGATTTATGATGAAGTGCTGAAAATCACTGCGGAAGATTCTTTTGCCGCGGCGAAGCTTCTGGCGAAAAAAGAGGGGATCCTGGTGGGAATATCCTCCGGGGCCGCCCTTCACGGAGCGCTGGAGCTGGCAAAGCGTCCTGAGAATGAAGGCAAGACCATAGTGGTCCTGCTTCCGGATTCCGGGGACAGATACTATTCCACACCGCTTTTCGAAGCTTAAGTGAAAAAGAAGGAAAACAGGAGACAGACCCGCGCAGGGTCTGCCTCTCGCTGTAAAGACTACATAGAGGGAGTAAACAGATTAATATAATGACAGAAAAGATTATCAACCGGGAAACGGTTTCAGAGATATCAGAGGGAAAAACAGACGCGGAGCGTACAAGAGAGATTGAGAGAAGTATCATAAAGAAATTCCGCAAACCGGTCTGGCGCAGGTTTACAAAAGCGCTGAATGATTATGAACTTGTAAAAGACGGAGATAAGATCGCGGTCTGTATTTCGGGAGGGAAGGATTCCATGCTGATGGCGAAGCTTTTTCAGGAGCTGGCCCGTCATGGGAAAAAGAATTTCGACGTTGTGTTTCTTGTGATGAATCCCGGATACAATGAAAGGAATTTTCAGCTGATCAAAGAGAACGCCAGGATACTGAATATCCCCATCACTGTTTTTCAGTCGGAGATTTTTAATATTGTAGCCTCAGAGGAAAGCTCTCCCTGTTATCTCTGCGCGAGGATGCGCCGCGGACATCTTTATAGCAAGGCAAAAGAACTGGGCTGCAACAAGATCGCCCTGGGCCATCATTATGACGATGTGATCGAGACCATCCTTATGGGAATGTTGTACGGCGGACAGGTGCAGACGATGATGCCGAAGCTTCACAGTACGAATTTCGAGGGGATGGAGCTGATCCGTCCCATGTATCTGATCCGTGAGGCAGACATTATCCACTGGGCGGATTACAATAATCTTCATTTTATCCGCTGCGCCTGCAGATTCACCGAGAAAGTGGCGGCTGCCGCAGAGGAGGAAGACAAGGGTTCCAAACGCGCGGAAGTGAAAGCTCTGATCCGTCAGCTGGCGGCAAAGGATCCGGTGGTGGAATTCAACATTTTTAAGAGTGTGGAGAATGTGAACCTGAATACTGTGATCGCCTATAAGAAAGACGGGGTAAAGCATCATTTTCTGGAAACATATGACGGGATATAAAATTCCGGAGCCGGGATTGACATTATTCCTCTCAGTGTTTATCATTAAAAGTGTTGCCCCGGATTGCCGGGGACAGATACGAAGGAGAAGCATAGAATCATGAGTATTTCCATGATCGGAATAGATCACGACAGAGCGCCGGTGGATATCCGGGCCCTGTTCGCTTTTACGAAAAAAAACGCGGGAGAGGCCATGGAAAAAATGAAAAAAACAGCCGGGATCTACGGCTGTGTCATTCTTTCTACCTGCAACCGCCTGGAGATATGGGCGAGCCATGAGGACGGCCAGGAGCTTTCCCTTTATCAGTGTCTCTGCGACCTGAAAGGAATTGAGGACGGTTCCTATGAGAAATATTTTGTGGCAAGATCGGGCGAGGAGGCTGTGAAGCATCTTTTCTATCTTGCGGGAGGACTGAAATCCCAGATCCTGGGAGAGGATCAGATCCTGACACAGATCAAAGACGCGCTGAATCTTTCCAGAGAACATTATGCGTCGGACGGAGTTCTCGAAGTGCTGTTCCGCATGGCGGCCACGGCGGGCAAGAAGATCAAGACGGAAGTGCCCCTTGCACACGGGAACCCTTCGGTGATCCATCAGGCTCTTTCCTCCCTGCGCGAACAGGGATACGACGTGCAGGGAAAGACCTGTATGGTGATCGGGAACGGCGAGATGGGCAAGGTCGCGGCGCAGACTCTTAAGGAAGCCGGGGGAGAGGTTACGGTTACAGTACGCCAGTACAGAAGCGGGATCGTAGAGATCCCGGCCGGCTGCAGCCGCATCAATTACGGTGAGAGACTGGATTTCCTCCCGAAATGCGACCTGGCGGTGAGCGCCACGGCCAGTCCCAATTATACCCTCAGGGAGGAACAGATTAAAGAGCTTGATATCAGCAAACCTCTGCTGCTTCTCGACCTTGCGGTTCCCCGTGATATTGAGCCGTCCGTGGGGAGAATAGAGGGAATAAAGCTGTACGATATGGACAGTTTCCGCTCCAGGACTTTCTCGCCGGAGCAGAAAGAAAGCCTGGATAAGGCGGCGCGCATTGTGCAGGATCAGATGGACGAATTCTTCCAGTGGCTGAACGGAAGAGATCTGATCCCGAGAATACAGGAGATCAGGGAAGACGCTGTGCAGGACCTGAATCTCCGCATAGATAAAATACTGAGAAACACACCCATGGAAGAAGCGGACAGAGAGAAGCTGCTTCAGGCAGTGGATACAGCCGCAGGCAAAGTGGTGAACAAGCTGATCTTCGGCCTGAGAGACAGCCTGAATCAGGAGGCGTTCCGGGAGTGTGTTGCCGGACTGGAGCGACTGTATGAAGAATAAACGATATTTTCCCATGTTTGTGGACCTGTCAGATAAGAATATAGTAGTGGTGGGCGGCGGCAATATCGCCACCCGCAGAGTGAAAACGCTTCTGCAGTTCACCAGGAATGTGACGGCGGTAGCGCCGAAGGCGACGGCCGAGCTTCAGGAGCTGGGCAAGACAGGTCAGGTCAATCTGATCATGCGCCCGGTAAAGAGAGCGGATTTTCAGATGGCTTACATGGTCATAGCCGCAACCAACGACTGGAAGCTGAACGACGAGATCTACCGCGTCTGTAAAGAAGAAGGTATCTACGTAAACGTGGCGGATGATAAAAACAAATGTGATTTTTATTTTCCGGGTATCTATATGCATGACGAAGTGGTGGTGGGGATCACCGCCAGCGGACTCAATCATAAGAGAGCCAGAAAAGTAAGAGTGGCGATCCAGGAGGCTATGGAGGAAACAGACAGAAATGACGACGAAGACTAAGGTGATCATCGGCAGCAGGGAAAGCGTCCTTGCCGTACTGCAGAGCGAAATGGTGCGCAGCTACATAGAAAAAAAGAATCCGGGAATCTCCGCAGAGCTTCTTACCATGAAGACCACCGGAGACAGGATCCTGGACCGCACGCTGGACAAGATCGGCGGGAAAGGACTTTTCGTGAAAGAACTGGACAGGGCCCTTCTTGACGGCAGATCTGATATTTCGGTCCACAGTCTGAAGGATATGCCTATGGAAGTTCCGGAAGAACTCCCTCTTCTCGCTTTTTCCGAAAGAGAAGATCCAAGGGACGTGCTTGTCCTTCCCGAGGGCGCCAGGGACCTTGACAGATCGAAACCGCTGGGCTGTTCCAGCCTGCGCAGGACGATCCAGCTTAAGAAACTGTATCCGGACATGGAGGTAAAAAGTATCCGCGGCAATCTCCAGACACGTCTCAGGAAGCTGGATGAGGGCGGATATGCAGGCCTTGTCCTTGCGGCCGCGGGCCTTAAGAGGCTGGGGCTTGAGAACAGGATCAGCCGGTATTTTTCTACAGAGGAGATCCTTCCCGCCGCAGGACAGGGAATCCTGGCAGTGCAGGGAAGAAAAGAGGAAGACCACAGTTACCTGGAGGGGTACTGCGACGCCGTCGCCTGGACCGCAGGTCTGGCCGAGAGGGCTTTTGTGAGATATCTTGACGGCGGCTGTTCTTCCCCGGTGGCCGCCTATGGCGAAGTGTCGGGGGACGAGCTTACGCTGACAGGACTTTATTACAGAGAGAACGACGGAACATATATTAAGGGCAGCATCAGAGGACCGGTTTCCCGCGGGGAAGAACTGGGCGTGGAACTGGCGCAGAGACTGAAACGATCAAAAGAAAAAGGAGAACTGTCATGAAGATGGGAAAAGTATGGCTGGTAGGCGCAGGACCGGGAGACGCGGGGCTTTTTACTCTGAAAGGGCAGGAGGTCCTGAATAAGGCAGAAGTAGTTGTATATGACAGTCTGGTGGGGCAGGGAGTGCTTACGATGATCCCGGAATCCGCCAGACTGATTTACGTGGGAAAACGCGCCGACAGACATACTATGCCCCAGGAACAGATCAACGAGATCCTTCTGGAAGAGGCGCAGAAAGGATACCGTGTGGTAAGGCTGAAGGGCGGGGATCCGTTTCTCTTCGGAAGAGGAGGGGAGGAGCTGGAACTCCTTTCCCGGAACCATGTGCCCTATGAAGTGGTGCCGGGAGTCACCTCGCCTCTGGCGGTCCCGGCTTATAACGGAATCCCTGTGACGCACCGGGATTTTTGTTCTTCCCTTCATATTATCACCGGACACAAGAGAGCCGGAAAAGAGTATGATATTGATTTTAAAGCCCTTGTGGATACGAAGGGCACGCTGGTGTTCCTCATGGGAGCGGCGGCCCTGAAAGATATCTGTACAGGACTTCTGAACGCGGGAATGGATCCGGCAATGCCGGCGGCCCTTCTTCAGAAAGGGACCACAGCCGGACAGAAAAGGATCGTCGCGGACGTGGGAACGCTCCCGGAAGAGGCACAGCGCCGCGGCGTGGAGACGCCGGCCATTATCGTGGTAGGGAAAGTATGCGCTCTGGCGGACACCTTCGCCTGGTATGAAAAACTGCCTCTGGAGGGATGGAAGGTCCTTGTGACAAGACCCAGGAACAGAAGCTCGCGGACGGCGGAACTTCTCCGGGAAAAGGGAGCGGAGGTTCTGGAACTTCCCTCCATAAAAACAGTTCCTCTGAAAGACCAGGGACCGCTTCACGCCGCCCTGGAAAAGCTGGAAACGTACCAGTGGATGGTATTTACCAGCCCGACAGGCGTGGAAGTGTTCTTTGACGAGCTGAAGAAGCAGAAAAAAGATATCCGCAGCCTCTGCGGCGTCCGGGTGGCTGCTATCGGCCAGGGCACAGCTTCGGCTCTGGAACAGAGAGGACTTCTGGCAGATCTTGTCCCATCTGTTTATGAAGGCGATACCCTTGCCCGGGAACTGGCGGAGAAACTGGACGGCGGGGAACGTATCCTGATCCCCAGGGCACTAAAGGGGAATGAAAATATCGTTCCGGTCCTGGAAGAGAAAGGCGCGTCCGTGGATGATATCGGCATATATGAGACGGTATATGAATCCAGCCGGCTGATCGATCCCGGGAAAGAACTGAAAGCAGGAAATATTGACTGTGTGGTGTTCACAAGCGCATCAACGGTGAAGGGGTTTGTGGAAAGCACGAAGGGAGCGGATTATTCCGGCTTTGTGGCCGCCTGCATCGGAAAACAGACAAAGGCGGCGGCCGATCAGTTCGGAATGGAGACATATATGTCGGAGAAGGCGACTATCAGCTGTCTTATCGACCTGGTAGAAAAAATAAAAGCACAAAAAGAAAGAGAGTGAGAGATATGGATTTAATCCAGAGACCGAGAAGGCTCAGAGGAAGCGAAACATTAAGAAAGATGGTGAGAGAGACCAGGATCGACAAATCCTCCCTGATCTATCCTCTCTTCGTACAGGAGGGAACAGGCAGAAAGGACGAGATCCCTTCCATGGAAGGGCAGTACCGGTACACGGTTGACCTTCTTCCCCGCAAACTGGAAGAACTGGCGGACGCGGGAGTAGGCAGCGTAATGCTTTTCGGTATTCCCGATCATAAAGATGAAGCGGGAAGCGGCGCTTATGATGAGAACGGCATTGTGCAGAAAGCGCTCCGGGAAGCAAAGAAACAGGTTCCGGAGCTTTATTATATAACAGACGTATGCATGTGCGAATACACTTCCCACGGCCATTGCGGCGTGCTCTGCGGCCATGAGGTGGACAATGACGCCACGCTGGAGCTTCTGGCGAAAACAGCGCTTTCTCATGTGGAAGCGGGCGCGGATATGGTGGCTCCTTCCGATATGATGGACGGACGCGTGCGGGCTATCCGCGAATGCCTGGACCGGGCGGGACACAAGGAAACGCCGATCATGTCCTACGCCGTGAAATATGCGTCCGCTTTCTACGGTCCTTTCCGTGAAGCGGCGGATTCCGCGCCGGCTTTCGGCGACAGGAAAAGCTATCAGATGGATTTTCATAATCGTAGAGAAGGCATGAAGGAGGCCCTCACAGATGTGGAAGAGGGAGCGGACATTATCATGATCAAACCCGCCATGTCTTATCTGGATATGGTTTCCGAGGTGTATAAAGCGGTTCATGTGCCTGTGGCGGCTTACAGTGTCAGCGGCGAATACGCCATGGTAAAGGCTGCGGCGAAGATGGGCTGGATCGAGGAGGACAGGATCGTCTGCGAGATGGCGGCCAGTGTGTTCCGGGCAGGAGCCCAGATCTATCTTACCTATTACGCCCAGGAACTTGCGGGATATATTGACGAAGGGAGAATCGGCTGATGACAGTATCGGAAACATTATATGAGCGCGCGGTAAAAAGAATACCCGGAGGAGTCAACAGCCCGGTAAGAGCCTACGGGGCCATCGGGGAGGCTCCCAGATTTATCGATCACGCGGACGGATGTTATATATACGACGCGGATGGCAACGTCTATATCGACTATATCGATTCCTGGGGACCGATGATCCTGGGACATAATTTCCCGGCGGTACGGGAGGCGGTGATCAAAGCCTGTGAAAAGGGCCTGAGTTTCGGCTGCGCCACAGAGATCGAAGTGGGGATGGCGGAATTTATCTGTGAGAATATCCCCCATGTTGAGATGATCCGTATGGTGAATTCCGGCACAGAGGCGGTCATGAGCGCAGTGCGGGCTGCCAGAGGATTTACCGGACGGGATAAGATCATTAAATTTGCCGGCTGTTATCACGGCCACAGCGACGCGCTTCTGGTAAGCGCCGGATCAGGGGTGATGACAAGCGGGATTCCGGACAGTGCGGGAGTTCCGAAAGGATGCACCATGGACACCATGACGGCCGTATATAACGACCTGGACAGTGTGAAGACGCTGCTGGAGCAGGCGCCGGATCAGGTCGCCGCTGTGATCGTGGAGCCTGTGGGAGCGAATATGGGAGTGGTACTGCCGGAGGAAGGTTTCCTTGTGGGCCTTAGAAAACTCTGCGACCAGTACGGCGCCCTTCTGATCTTTGACGAGGTGATCACAGGCTTCCGCCTGGCTTTCGGAGGAGCGGCGGAATATTTCCATGTGAAGCCGGATATGGTCACATACGGAAAGATCATCGGCGCGGGCATGCCTGTAGGCGCCTACGGAGGAAGAAAAGAGATCATGGAGATGGTTTCTCCTGTGGGACCTGTCTATCAGGCGGGAACTTTAAGCGGCAACCCGGTGGCTATGGCGGCCGGACTTACCCAGCTGAAATATCTTCGAAGCCATCCGGAAGTGTATCGTGATCTGGAGAAAAAAGGCGGGAAGCTGTACGGAGGCATGGAAGAGATCCTACGGAAGAACGGCCTGAGTTACCAGATGAACCATATTTCTTCCCTGGGAAGCCTGTTCTTCACCGGTGAAAAAGTAAAAGATTACGCATCGGCGAAGTCATCAGATACAAAAGCGTTCGCCCGGTATTTCCTGGCAATGCTGAAAGCGGGAATCCATCTCGCACCTTCTCAGTTTGAGGCGATGTTCCTCTCCGCGGCCCATGACGACGAGGCGATCGACAGGACGCTTATGGCGGCGGAAGGGTATTTCTCAGGTCTTCTGTGAGAACCAGGAAAGGATATGCAAATGAACAAATCAACATTTGGAAGACAGTTTACGGTCACGACCTGGGGCGAGTCCCACGGGAAAGCGCTGGGCGCGGTGATCGACGGATGTCCGGCGGGGCTGCCTCTTGCGGAGGAGGATATCCAGAAATACCTGGACCGGAGAAAACCGGGGCAGAGCCGGTATACAACCGCACGTAAGGAAGGCGATCTGGTGGAGATCCTTTCCGGCGTGTTTGAGGGGAAGACGACAGGAACTCCCATCTCCCTTATGGTGCGCAACACAGACCAGCGTTCCAGGGATTACGGAAATATAGCCTGTTCCTACAGACCCGGACATGCGGATTATACTTTTGACCGGAAATACGGCTTCCGGGATTACAGAGGAGGCGGCAGGTCTTCGGGAAGAGAGACGATCGGAAGAGTCGCTGCCGGAGCTGTTGCCGCGAAGATTCTGGAATCTCTGGGCGTGACATTCTGCACTTACACGAAATCCATCGGACCGGTGGAAGCGAAGGAATTTGATAAAGAGGAGATTATCCGAAACGCCTTTTATATGCCGGATAAGAACGCGGCGGGAGAAGCGGGGATTTATCTGGAGAAATGTATGAAAGATCAGGACAGCGCAGGCGGCGTGATCGAGTGCCGTATCCAGGGTGTTCCCGCCGGACTGGGTTCTCCCGTGTTCGAGAAGCTGGACGCCGTTCTGGCCCAGGCCGTGATGTCCATAGGCGCGGTGAAAGCCGTGGAGGTGGGAGAAGGCATGAACGCGGCGAATCTCAACGGATCCACGGACAACGACGGATTCTGCGCCGGAGAGAACGGAATCTCCAAGACGTCCAACCATGCCGGCGGGATCATGGGCGGTATCAGCGACGGCAGCGAGATCGTCATAAGAGCGGCGGTGAAACCCACGCCCTCCATCAGCCGGCCCCAGGATACCGTGACGGATAAAGGAGAAAACATTTCTCTTGAGATCCACGGGCGTCACGACCCTGTGATCGTACCCAGGGCTGTTGTCGTTGTGGAGTCCATGTGCGCTCTTGCCCTGACAGACGCTCTGTTTACCAATATGAGTTCCAGGCTTGAGAGGATAAAAGAATTTTACGGAAAACAGTCTGACTGATGTTTTACGCCGGAAGGCGGCTGTCAAAGACGGAGAAAAAAATAAACGGAAGAAGGAAATCCAAAAAAGATTTCTTTCTTCCGTTTTGTTAACTGAATATTAAATCATCTGTCCGTGCCGGTATCTTCCCCTTTCTCCGAGGCGCTTCCGGCGGTATTCGGTACCGGATATATATGGATACAGTTAGGAGTCTCGATCTTATGAGGTTTGTCGTTCATTACGATAATATTCTTCTCATAATCCACTGTAAAAGTAGTGATGGTATTGCTTGCGTGATTGGCGATGGCTATATGCTGATTGTCCGGGAAGATCACAAGGTCTTTCGGATAGTCGCCGCTGATGGGAAGCGTAAACTTCTTGTCCAGAAGACCGGTTTCGGGATCGATCTCATACATGGACACCGTGTTCTCGCCTGCCGTGGTACAGAAAAGATGGGTTCCGTCCGGCGCCAGTGCAAGTCCTGAGGCGGCGTTATGATAAGCGTCCTTGTCATGCTCCTTGGAAAGAGTGGAAATACTCTGAAGAAGTTCAAACTCAGGCGTGTTTCCGCTTCCGTCATAGCTGTATACCTTGATCTCGTTGCTCAGCTCAAACAGAAGATAGGCAAATCTGCCGTCTTCGCTGAAACGGATGATCCTGGGGCCGCTTTCTCTGGGACAGCGGAGGATATCCACCAGTTCCAGTTTGTGGCGCCTCTTGTTGATGCGGTATAATTTCACCTGATCGATGCCATTGTCTACCGCGCAGAGATATTTGTTATCCGGCGTGGGGCGGACACAGTTCACATGAGGACGGAAATTACGCTCCGCAACGCTTCCGAGACCCTTGTGGAACACGCCGTCCATAAGGCTGCCCAGACGTCCGTCCCTGTGAGTGTGGACTACAGTCACCTTGCCGTCGTGGTAGCCCGCCACGTAGAGATATTTCCCGTCTACGTCTGTGGCGAGGAAACAGCCTCTCATGCCGTCTATATCTACGCTGTTGATCCTGGTAAGGTCGCCGTTCTCATCCCTGGCAAAAACAGCCACGCCCTCGTCTTCAATGGAATACAGGAATCGTTTATTCTTGGAAACCGCGGTGTGGGAAGCGTTGCTGACCTTCACTTCGCTGCGCTCGATCAGTTTCCCGTTCTCCACATCTACGTCGTATACCTGAATGCCTTTGCTGCTTCCGTGGGTATAGGTACCCACATAAGCTACATATTTCTTATTCCCCATAGATAATGCCTCCTAAATTACACATATACAACTGGTATTTACCGTACCCAATATCTGAGAATATTATAGCATAAAGAATCTGTGATAACAAGTTTCCCTTCAGGCGGAAATGTATTTTCTCAGGTACTTTGTTAAATTATTGTAAATGGAAATCTATTAGAATTGACAAAAAACTGAGCACAACTTATAATGAAAGCTGTATTTTCGGGCGCAGGGGGCTCCCGGAAGAAAGAGATACAGAGAGTGGAAAGGGGGATACGGCTGTGATAAGAATTTTCCGGACGACAGACGGAGCGATCCGCGAGATACAGGAACCGCAGGACGGATGCTGGATCGCGCTTACGAATCCTACGGCGACGGAGATTTTTGAGATTTCCGAGCAGTTCCAGATTGAAGTGGACGATCTTCGCGCTCCTCTGGATGAGGAAGAGCGGTCCCGTATTGAGGTGGAAGACACCTATACACTGATCCTGGTGGACGTGCCTATGATCGAGGAACGAAATGAGAAAGACTGGTACGGAACCATCCCTCTCGGTATTATCGTGACTGACAAGATGATCTTTACCGTCTGCCTGGAAGACACGCAGGTGCTGACCAGATTCATGGAAGGAAGGGTCAGGAATTTCTTCACCTATATGAAGACCCGTTTCATTCTGCAGATTCTTTACAGAAACGCCAGCATGTATCTTCGTTATCTGCGTATTATAGATAAGAAGAGCGAACAGGTGGAGGAAAAACTGCATCTTTCTCCCCGTAACCAGGAACTGGTGGAGCTTCTGGAGCTGGAGAAATCTCTGGTATACTTTACCACGTCTCTGAGATCCAATGAAGCGGTGCTTGAGAAACTGATCAAGGTGGACAGCATCAAGAAGTATCCGGAGGATACGGAGCTTCTGGAGGATGTTATCATAGAGAACACGCAGGCGATCGAGATGGCCAATATCTACAGCGGGATCCTGAGAAGCATGGTGGATATCTTCGCTTCGGTGATCTCCAACAACCTGAACGACGTCATGAAGGTCCTTTCCATTATCACTATTGTGATGAGCATACCTACGATCGTGTTCAGCGCCTACGGAATGAATCTCAGCGCGGCGGGGATGCCGTTTTCCGCCTCCCAGTGGGGATTCCTTATTGTTATTCTGATATCCGTAGCAATGAGTATTATTGCCGCCCTGGTATTGTCCAGGAAGAAGTTTTTCTGACGCGGCCATTATGAAAAGGAGTTATGTATTTTTATGAACTGGATCGACAAGCTGGAACGGAAGTTCGGACGGTACGGGATACCGAACCTGACTTTCTATATTGTGATCTGTTATGTGCTGGGGTACATCCTAATGTACGCCAATCCCTCCCTTCTGAATATGATGAGCCTGGAGCCGGCCAGGATACTTCAGGGGCAGGTATGGAGACTGGTCACCTGGGTGATCTATCCGCCAAGCACGGGGAATTTCCTGCTGTTTGCAATTTCCATACTGTTTTTCTATTATCCCATCGGTACTTCGCTGGAACGTACCTGGGGAACTTTCCGGTATAACCTTTATATTTTTTCCGGCCTTTTGTTTGTGATGATAGCGGCGTTCCTGACGTATTTCCTCACAGGACGGATCTATCTTATGGGCAATGTGTTTACCACTTATTATGTCAGCATGTCGGTATTTCTCGCCTATGCCGCGAGCTGGCCGGATATGCAGATCCTTCTGTGGTTTGTCATTCCCATTAAGATGAAATGGATGGCGTGGGTATACGGGATCATCATTGTATATAATATGGTGACTTATATCCGTTACGGAGTCTGGGTAATGGCTGTTCCCATTGTGGCTTCCTTCCTGAATTTTGTTCTTTTCTTCTTTAGCGGAGGACGTATGAGCCGGTTCCGGCCGAAGGAAGTGAAGAGGAGGAGGGATTTCCAGAAGGCTGTGAACAGAAGCAGGGTAAACCCGGAAACAGGCGGCATTGCCAAGCATAAATGCGCGATCTGCGGGCGTACAGAGCTGGACGATCCGAATCTGGAGTTCCGTTTCTGCTCCAAATGCAACGGCAATTATGAGTACTGCCAGGACCATCTGTTTACACATCAGCATGTAAAATAACAGCAAACGAGGAGAAGATACATTATGAAAAAAAAGCCTTTTGTGACATTGGAGAAACTGAAAGAGATTACAGCGCAGTATCCCACGCCTTTTCATCTCTACGATGAGAGAGGAATCCGGGAGAATGCAAAGGCACTGAAAGAGGCTTTTGCCTGGAACAAAGGATTTAAAGAATTTTTTGCCGTGAAGGCAACGCCCAATCCGTTTCTGATCCGCATCCTTCAGGACTACGGCTGCGGCTGCGACTGCTCCTCCATGACGGAGCTGATGCTTTCCAAAGCCATCGGATGTAAGGAAGGGGACATTATGTTTTCTTCCAACGATACCCCGGAGGAGGAATTCCGTTACGCGGATGAGATCGGCGGTATTATTAACCTTGACGATATTACCCATATCGAGTCGGTGGAGCGCGCTGTAGGCAGGATCCCGAAAACCATCAGCTGCCGTTACAATCCGGGCGGACTTTTTAAGATCAGCAACGATATCATGGATAATCCGGGGGACGCCAAGTACGGCATGACTACGGAGCAGATATTTGAAGCCTTCCGTATCCTGAAGGCAAAAGGCGCCGAGGAGTTCGGAATACACGCGTTTCTTGCCAGCAATACGGTAACGAACGAATACTATCCCATGCTTGCGAAAGTGATGTTCGAACTGGCGGTGAAGCTTCAGAAGGAGACGGGAGCCCATATCAGTTTCATCAATCTTTCCGGCGGAATCGGCATTCCCTACAGTCCGGACCAGATGCCAAACGATATCCGTGTGATCGGAGAGGGAGTGCGGAAGGTTTACGAAGAAGTCCTTGTTCCCGAAGGAATGGGCGACGTGGCTATTTATACAGAACTGGGCCGGTTTATGCTGGGACCCTATGGCTGTCTGGTGACAAAGGCGATCCATGAGAAACACACTCATAAGGAATATATCGGCGTGGACGCCTGCGCGGTGAATCTTATGCGCCCCGCCATGTACGGCGCGTATCATCACATCACAGTCATGGGCAAGGAAAACGAACCCTGCGATCATAAATATGACGTGACAGGTTCTCTCTGCGAGAACAATGATAAATTTGCCATCGACCGTTATCTTCCCAAAGTGGATATGGGAGATCTCCTTGTGATCCACGACACGGGAGCCCACGGATTTTCCATGGGCTACAACTATAACGGCAAGCTGAAATCTGCGGAGATCCTTCTTAAAGAGGACGGAAGCTTTGAACTGATCCGCAGGGCGGAGACGCCGAAGGATTATTTCGCGACGTTCGACTGCTTCCCCATCTACGAAAAGCTCCTGGAGGATATGCCGCAGGAACAGCACTGATCCCGAAAAAAGACTTGCGGACAACCGGGAATTATGGTATGATAATTCCCGGTTTACAGGCCGCTGTGGCGGAATTGGCAGACGCACTTGACTCAAAATCAAGCGGATCAAACCGTGCCGGTTCGAGTCCGGCCAGCGGCATAAGATTTTCCCCGGAAGTGTTTCCAGCGCTTCCGGGGATTTTTCTTTGCAAAGAGACGACAAAGCGGTTTTTTATGAAAATTTAATAAAAGTTCACCGAATGAACATTGAATCCGACAGGAAAAAGTGTTATGTTACATCTTGTATTTATTATAAAACCGGAGGAAGAATAACATATGAAACTGGGTGATAAAAAGCCTGAAAAGATCCCGATGTATGTGTATTACATTATCGTGGGCGTGATCATTGTGGTCCTGAACCTTCTTGTGGTTCCTGCCGTACAGGAGAGAAGCGTGCAGAAGACCGATTACTCAACATTTATCGAGAACGTGGAAGAGGGCAATGTGTCCAAAGCCACTGTAGACGAAGACTATATCTACTATGAGATCGGATCGGAGGAGAGCGGGGCGGCCGTTCTCTGCAAGACGGTCAAGATGGACGATCCCGATCTGGTGAACCGGCTTCTCGACGCCGGCGTGACCATGGATGAAGTGCTGCCGGAAAGCCCGTCTATCCTGGCGACATTATTCTTCAGTTATGTGATCCCCATAGGAATCTTTATCCTTCTGGGACGCTGGCTCAGCAAGAAGATGATGAGCTCCATGGGCGGAGGCCCCGGCGGAATGATGTCTTTCGGCAAGAGCAACGCCAAAGTATATGTGAAGTCATCCACAGGCATCAAGTTTTCGGATGTAGCCGGAGAGGACGAGGCGAAGGAGCTGCTGACGGAGATCGTGGATTATCTCCATAATCCGCAGAAATATTCCGAGATCGGCGCATCCATGCCCAAAGGCGCCCTTCTTGTAGGACCTCCCGGAACAGGTAAGACACTTCTGGCGAAAGCGGTTGCCGGAGAGGCGGAGGTTCCCTTCTTCTCCATTTCCGGTTCTGAATTTGTAGAAATGTTCGTAGGTATGGGAGCGGCCAAGGTACGTGACCTCTTCAAGCAGGCCAATGAGAAGGCTCCCTGTATCGTGTTTATCGACGAGATCGATACGATCGGTAAGAAGCGTGACGGAGCGGGATTTACCGGAGGCAACGACGAGAGAGAGCAGACCCTGAACCAGCTTCTGACCGAGATGGACGGTTTCGACAGTTCCAAGGGCGTTGTGATCCTGGCGGCAACCAACCGTCCGGATTCCCTTGACCCGGCGCTTCTCCGTCCGGGACGTTTTGACAGAAGGATCCCCGTGGAGCTCCCGGACCTTCAGGGCCGTGAGGAGATCCTGAAAGTTCACGCGAAAAAGATCAGGATTGCCGATAACGTGCGTTTTGACGAGATCGCCAAGGCGGCTGCCGGAGCTTCCGGAGCGGAACTGGCCAATATCGTAAACGAGGCGGCGTTAAGGGCTGTGCGCGACGGAAGAAGATTCGCCACGCAGGCGGACTTTGAGGAGAGCATCGAAGTTGTAATAGCAGGATACCAGAAGAAGAACAGGGTCCTCTCCAATAAGGAGAAGCTGATCGTTGCCTATCACGAGGTGGGACACGCCCTTGTGGCAGCGAAGCAGACGGAGTCGGCTCCGGTACACAAGATCACCATTATCCCGCGTACTTCCGGCGCTCTGGGTTATACCATGCAGGTGGACGAGAAAGAGCACTTCCTTATGACGAAAGAGGAACTGGAAAACAAGATCGCAACCTTTACCGGCGGCCGCGCCGCTGAGGAGCTGATCTTCCATTCCATTACCACGGGAGCCTCCAATGATATCGAACAGGCTACCAAGCTTGCCCGGGCGATGATCTCCCGGTACGGTATGAGCGACGAGTTCGGCATGGTTGCCATGGAAACTGTGGGAAACCAGTATCTGGGCGGAGACTCCAGCCTGGCATGCTCTTTTGAAACGCAGACCCTGCTCGATAAGAAAGTTGTGGATCTGGTGAGAAAACAGCATGACAAGGCGCTGAATATACTGAAAGAGAATATCGGCAAGCTTCATGAACTTGCAAAATACCTTTATGAGCATGAGACGATCACAGGAGAGGAATTTATGAAGATACTCCTTGCGCCGGCTCCCGCTCTGGAGGATGATAAGACACAGGAAGCGTAAATGAGGACTGTGGCGGTTTCGGCGAAAAACGTTGTGAACCGCCACTTTTTATGTTATGATGAGTCAGTGAAATCAGACTGAAAAGGAGGTTGGCCGGATGAGGGGAAAAGGACAGGTATCAGAACTTGACTGCCGTACCGCGGAGAGTATGGTAAACAGATATATTGACCATACTCTGAATGTAGACGAGCTGGAAGAGTTTCTGGATCATGTGGAATCATGTCCTTCCTGCTACGATGAACTGGAGACGTACTTTATCGTGCATGAGGTCACGCAGCAGCTTGATGAGCAGGAGAACGGCACAGTTCTTGATTTTAAGGACCTTCTGACCCAGGATATCCGGAGAGCCAGAAGATATATCCATAAAAAAAGGGCGATGAAATTCGGAATGGGACTTCTGATGATCGCTTTTACAGGATCTCTTGTCGCCTTTTTTATTTTCATCATATTCCAGCTGGGAATAAATCTTTGACAGCGGCGGCTGAAGGAGGACGGAAATTTGAGTGAAAAAATTTTGCTGATCGACGGACACAGCATACTGAACCGGGCGTTCTACGGGCTTCCGGATCTTACCAACACGGAGGGAAAACATACGGGGGCGGTTTACGGCTTTCTGAACATTCTGTTCCGGATCCTGGAGGAAGAGAAACCGGATTATCTCACAGTGGCTTTCGATCTTCATGAGCCCACGTTCCGTCACAGGATATACGAAGCGTATAAGGGTACCCGTAAAGGCATGCCGGAGGAGCTTAGGGAACAGGTTCCGCTTATGAAAGAAATGCTGGGAGCCATGAAGGTAAAAATGGTTTCCCTCGCAGGATACGAGGCGGACGATCTCCTGGGAACTCTGGCCGGAAGAAGCGAGAAACTGGGAATGGAAGTGACCATACTCTCCGGCGACCGGGATCTGCTCCAGCTGGCTACGGACAAGGTGATGATCCGTCTTCCCAAGACGTCCAGAGGGAAGACCACAGTAGAAGATTTTCATGCGGAACAGGTAAAAGAAAAATATCAGGTGACGCCCCGGCAGATCATTGAGCTGAAGGCTCTGATGGGAGACAGTTCCGACAATATTCCGGGAATTCCAGGAGTGGGCGAAAAAACCGCTACAAAAATGATCGTGGAATTTGGTTCTGTAGAGAACGCCTACGCTCATCTGGAGGAGGTAAAACCGAATAAAGCGAAGGAGTCCCTCCGCGCACATTACGATATGGCGTCCTTAAGCAAGACTCTGGCGACCATCGATACGGACGTCCCGCTGGAATTTTCCTATGAAGAAGCCAGACTGGGAAATCTTTATACGCCGGAGGCGTATCAGCTCTGCCGTGAACTGGAATTCAAAAATCTGCTGGGAAGATTCGACGCGTCTTCAGCGCCGGATCAGTCCGTGGAACAGAACTTTTTTGTATGCGAGGACCCGGAAGGAGCGGATATGATCTTCCGGAAAGCGGCGGAAAAGAATAAAGCCGGGATCGCTCTTATCAGCGACCGGGGGAATGTCTACGGGCTGGGGATCGCTCTTGAGGAAAATGATATTTATTATATCCCCGCGGGCGGATCTGTCAGCAGGGCGTATCTCTGCGGAAAAATAGAAGAACTTGCGGAAGATACCGTGATCGCATCCATGGATATCAAGAGTATGCTGAAACACGTGAACATCCCGGGACATTCACGAGCCTTTGATCTGGGAGTTGCGGCGTACCTTCTGAATCCGCTGAAATCATCGTATACTTACGACGATATCGCAAAAGAATATCTGAACGGACGTCTGCTTCCTTCCAGGGAAGAGCTCATCGGAAAAGCCGATCTCAGCCGGGCGGCGGAGGAGTCTCCCGAAAAGACGGGGGAACTTGCCTGCTATATGGCCTATGTGTCCCTCATGGCCGTGGAACCTCTGACAAAAGCCCTGGAAGAGACAGGGATGAGGAAAGTAT
>CALWGI010000007.1 GCA_944380045.1 uncultured Blautia sp. | reverse complement strand
ATCTATAAAATATTTTTATGAAAAATAAAAAAAATCAATTTCACATTCCCCGCAAATCGCGCTAAAATCTCCTGTGGAAAGAAAATAAGGATACAAACTGTTCGCTCATGAACATTTCTATTTTCTGAAAAGGAGGTGCATACGGCAATGACAGAAAGTTCCGAAACAGAAGAACTGCTTTTTATGATTAAAAAAATCGGTCTGAACCTGTCGGCCCGGATGGAACTGAGTTTGAAAAACAGAGATCTGACCGGCGTCCAGGTCTATTTTCTTGTCTACATATTAAGGCACCATCCCGATGGTACATATCTTACAGAGCTGTACCATGAGATCGGCGTGTCCAAGGCAACTCTGTCCGCGCTGATCAAAAAACTGAAGGGAAAAAACTATCTTTGTTTTCTGGAAGATCCGGAGGATATCCGGAAGAAAAAAATTCTCCCCTCGGAAAAGCTCCTCAATGAGAGGGAAGGTTTTCTGCAGGAAACTGAGCGGATGGAAACAGAAATCTTAAGCGTGCTGGGCCGGCAGGAACAGATCCAGCTTAAGAATCTGGAAGAGAAACTGATCCGTCAGTTCGCGGAAATGGAACAAAAAGAAAGAAACAGACAGGAGGTAATCTACAGTGAAAAAAGTATTGCAGCAGCTGGGAAAGTATAAGCGGGACACCTTTCTCTGTATCGGTCTTACCGCTCTGGAAGTGATCATGGAAATACTGATGCCATTTGTCACTGCCATCATTATCGACAGAGGACTGGAAGTAAGGAATCTGTCCGTTGTTTACCGCTACGGCGCGCTTATGGTCGCCATGGCTTTTCTGAGCCTTATTTTCGGCGCCCTTGCCGGAAAGAATGCGGCAAGCGCGGCGTCCGGGCTGTCGGCGAATCTCCGGGAGGCGATCTACGCCAACATCCAGACATTCTCTTTTTCCAATATTGACAAATTCAGCGTACCGGGACTTGTCACCCGTATGACTACGGATATCACCAACGTGCAGAACGCCTATATGATGATCATCCGTGTGGCGGTCCGCGCTCCGCTGAACCTGGTTTTCAGCTACGCCATGTGCCTGATCATCAGCCCGCGGTTAAGTCTTATGTTCCTGATCGCCGTAGTCTTCCTGGTAGCGGTCATCGGATCCATCATGGTGGTTACTCTCAAGATTTTCCGCCAGGTATTCCAGCGGTACGACGACCTGAACGCCAGCGTGCAGGAAAACGTCACCGCCATCCGCGTGGTCAAGGCATTCGTGCGTGAAGATTATGAAAACAAAAAATTCTCCAGAGCGTCCAAAATGCTTTACGATCTTTCGGTGAAAGCAGAGGGCCTTCTGGCGTTCAATAACCCGGCCATGATGGTCGCAGTTTACTTCTGCATCATCTCCGTATCCTGGCTTGGAGCCCAGTTCATCGTGGGCGGTTCTCTGACCACAGGCGATCTCACCAGTCTTTTCAGCTATATCATGTCTCTTCTCATGAGCCTGATGATGCTGTCCATGGTCGTGGTCATGATCAGTATGTCCATGGCAAGTATCCGCCGTATCAGCGAAGTGCTGAACGAAAAAGCGGATCTGACGGATCCCGAAAATCCGGTGGCGGACGTTGCGGACGGAAGCATTGATTTCAATCATGTAAACTTTTCCTATAAGAAGGGAAGCGGAAAGAACGCTCTTACGGATATCGACCTTCATATTAAAAGCGGCGAGACCATCGGCGTGATCGGAGGAACCGGCTCCGGAAAAAGCAGCCTGGTCAATCTGATCTGCCGCCTCTATGACGTGGATTCCGGCTCTGTCTGTGTGGGCGGTACGGACGTCCGAAAATACGACACAGAGGTTCTTCGTAATCAGGTTTCCGTAGTTCTTCAGAAAAACACTCTGTTCTCCGGCACCATCCTGGAAAATCTCCGCTGGGGCAATCCCGACGCCACCGACGAGGAATGCGTGGAAGCATGTAAGGCGGCCTGCGCCGATGAATTTATCGACAGGATGCCCGACGGTTACCGGACCAGGATCGAACGGGGCGGCTCCAATGTATCCGGAGGACAGAAGCAGCGTCTCTGTATAGCGAGGGCCCTCCTGAAAAGACCGAAGGTCCTGATCCTGGACGACTCCACCAGCGCCGTGGATACCTCTACGGACGCCAGCATCCGGGCGGCATTCGCAAAGAAGATCCCCGGAACCACCAAGATCATCATCGCCCAGCGTGTTTCCAGTGTGGAATCCGCGGACAGGATCCTGGTGCTGGACGACGGCCGCATCGACGCTTTCGACACACATGAGAATCTTCTGAAGACCAACGCGATTTATCAGGATATCTACAATTCACAGCTTGAAGGCAGCGGCGACTTCGACCAGCCGGCCTGAGAACGGAAAGGAGGAAAACTGATCCATGAACGAAAAAGCAAACGCAAAAAAACCGGAAGGCCGCATGAATACAGCCACCAGGCTGATCAACAGGGTAATCCGGTACATGCTTCATTATTATAAAATACCGTTTCTTATTGTACTTGCCTGTATTCTGGTCACCGCCATCGCGACCGTTGTGGGAGCCACCTTCCCCCAGAAGCTGGTGGACGATTACATCACCCCCATGCTTCAGAACGGATCCCGGGACTTCAGCGGACTGGCGTCCGACCTCGTACAGCTTGTGTGCATCATGGCGCTGGGCGTGATCACCGCCTTTTCCTACAACAGGATCATGGTCAACGTAAGCCAGGGCACCATGCGCAGGCTCAGGGACGATCTGTTCAGCAGAATGGAATCCCTGCCGATCAAGTATTTTGACACTCACGCGCACGGAGATATCATGTCCGTGTACACCAATGACGTGGATACCCTCCGCCAGCTTTTAAGCCAGAGTATCCCCCAGATCATCAACTCCGTGATCACCATGGCGGCGACTCTCGTCACCATGATCATCCTGAATCCGGCGCTGACCGTCATCTCCATCCTTACCGCTGTGGTGATGCTTCTGGTAACGTCGAATTTCTCGAAACTTTCGGGAAAATATTTTATCCGCCAGCAGATCGATCTGGGCGCTGTGGACGGATTTATTGAGGAAATGCTGGACGGGCAGAAGGTTGTAAAAGTATTCTGCCACGAAGAAGCTGCAAAGAGAGATTTTCATGAAGTGAACGAAAGACTGAGAGACAGCACCAACAAGGCGAACCGCTACGCCAACCTGCTGATGCCCATCAACGCCAACATCGGCTGGATCAGCTACGCGCTGGTGGCTATTGTAGGCGCGGTTCTGGGCATCAACGGTCTGGCGGGCGTGACCATCGGTACGGTAGTCACTTTCGTTGGTCTGAACAAAAGCTTTACAAACCCCATTACCCAGGTCAGCCAGCAGATCAATTTCGTCGTCAACGCCGCCGCCGGAGCCCAGAGGGTATTCGACCTCATGGATCAGACGCCGGAAGCGGACGACGGCTATGTGGAACTTGTCAACGCAGTGGAGGACGAGAACGGAAACCTCACCGAATCTCCGGTGAGAACGAATCTGTGGGCCTGGAAACATCCTCATAAGGCCGAGGGAACCGTCACCTATACCAGACAGGAAGGCGGCGTTGTATTTGACGATGTGGATTTCGGCTATGACGCAAACAAGATCGTGCTCCACAACATCAGCCTTTATGCGAAACCCGGCCAGAAGATCGCTTTCGTAGGAGCCACCGGAGCGGGCAAAACCACTATCACCAACCTGATCAACCGCTTCTACGACATTGCCGACGGCAAGATCCGTTACGACGGCATCAATATCAACAAGATCAAAAAACCGGATCTGAGACGGTCTCTGGGAATGGTTCTCCAGGACACCCATCTGTTTACCGGAACAGTTATGGATAATATCCGCTACGGCAAGCTGGACGCCACAGACGAGGAATGCATCAAAGCGGCGAAGCTTGCAAACGCGGACGGGTTCATCCGCCGTCTCCCGGAGGGATACGACACCATGCTTACCGGGGACGGGGCCAATTTAAGCCAGGGCCAGAGACAGCTTCTCGCCATCGCCCGCGCGGCCGTGGCCGACCCGCCGGTGCTGATCCTGGATGAGGCTACCTCCTCCATCGATACCCGTACCGAAAAACTGGTGCAGGCAGGTATGGACGCCCTGATGAAAGGAAGGACCACCTTCGTCATCGCCCACCGCCTGTCCACCGTCAAAAACTCCAACTGCATCATGGTCATGGAACAGGGCCGCATCATTGAGCGCGGCACCCATGACGAGCTGATCGCAGCCAAGGGAAAATATTATCAGCTTTACACCGGAAATTTTGTGTCCGCATAAGTAAAGATATTATTCTTTTACCTGAAATACGATTGTAACCTTAAATAAATCTCCGTCCAGATAAAGCCTGAACTCTCCGCCCTGAAGCTCGGTAAGGCTCTTCGCTATGGAAAGCCCCAGACCGCTTCCCTCTGTATTTCTGGAAACATCTCCCCGGATGAACCGCTCGGTAAGCTCGTCTGCGGAGATGTTCAGAGGCTGGGCGGAGATATTTTTCAGTGAAAATGTCACCGCCGGCTTTTCTACTTTCATTTCCGCATATACTCTGGTATTCTCCATGGCGTATTTCGCCACATTCCCGAAAACATTTTCCAGAACTCTCCACAGTCTCCTGCCGTCCGCGCAGATAATAGCTTCCTCGTCCTCGAAATGAACCATCAGGGTAAGATTCTTTTCCCGGAATTTTTCTTCAAATTCTCCGATCACCTGATGTACCAGCTCCACAAAATTCAGATCCGCCATTTCCAGGGAAATATTTCCTGTGCTGGCTTTGGACGCCTCCACCACATCTTCGGTAAGATTCTTGAGCCTCTGGGCCTTTTCTTCCAGGATATCCAGATATCCGCAGATTTTGGGATCTGTGGGATGCTCTCTTTTCAAAAGATCGATATAGTTGATAATGGAGGTCAGAGGAGTCTTGATGTCATGGGACACATTGGTGATCAGCTCTGTTTTCATCCTCTCGTTTTTCACACTGTTTTCCACCGCAGCGTCGAGGCCGTCGCCAATGCGGTTGATATACTCCGCGATGGTCCGCTGCTCTCCGGTAAGCCGGTCCAGGGGGATTTTGTACTGAAGGTCCCCGTCTGTGATCTTTTTCAGCCCTTCCAGGATGTGTTCCCTTCCCCGGGCTTTCCTTAAAAGATATACCAGCCCCGCCGCGTCCGCGGCTCCCAGGATAAGGATCAGGACCGGCATTCCGCCGACGAAGATCATCCCGCATACCACGAACTGGAAGAGGCAGAATCCTCCGAAAATCAGCGCCATCTTCAGACGGCTGGCAGTATTATGGGCGAAAATCTCCATGATCTCCGTGGCCAGATTCCATATCTTCCTGCAGATTTTCACGACAATAAGGAAGAACCATCTCACAAAGCTGTTTTTCCATATGGAAGCCGCTTTGATCCTCTTTGCCAGACTGGTCCAGCCGGTGAAAAACCAGATCCCCGTCCACAGGCCCAGGATCAGAAAGACGATAATATACCCGATCTCGTCTACTTCCAGACTCCAGGTAAAGATATCCAGTACCAGCGTCACTCCTGCAAGCCAGATACCCACAACCAGAAGCGCCGCGATCTCCGTAAACCATCTGTCAAAAAAGTTCAGATGAACCTTTTCGTCCTCATTGGTGCGTCCCGCTCCCGCTGTGAGAAAGACCATGCAGAAACCAAAAAGGACGACCGACAAAAGACCGCCTGCCATAAGTCCGGGCAGCCATCCGGCATATTTCGCGTAATTCTCCTGAGCCTGCGCAAGGAAGTCCGGGATCGTCAGATTCTCTCCCACCCATACGGCGAACAGATAATCTCCTTTATCCGTACAGTAGCCTTCTGCCAGAGTCTTCCAGTCCTGAAGACCGTTCGCCGCGGAATTGAGATTGGTATTTCCTTCCTCCGGAGTAAGGATCATATAGGAACCGGAGTCCCGATCGATCCGTTCCCATACACTGTCATAGTCCGCGTCCTTCAGGTTCTTCACATTTGTGTATATCTTATCCGCGCCGTTATCCGCAAATACATAGTTCAGATTGGTACGTCCCTCTCCGCTGATTTCTTCGAGAGTTTCCTTTGCCTGTATCGCCAGAGACGCCTGATTCAAAGCCTCCGTCAAAGCCTGATAAGCGTCATGGATCCTGCCCTGCCACTGAGGTTCCTCATTCAGAATATCCAGAATGCTGTCCGCACCCTGAGGATGAAATTTCTCTGTCACAGCGTAGTCGGAAAAATTTTTCACATCTGTATAGACGATTTCATCTTCCCTGTCGACCACACAGGCGCCGTAATAGCTATCGCTTATCCCTGTATCATAAACAAAATCCCGGTTCCTGAGCCATTCCAGCATCTCTTCCGCCTGGTCGAACTCCGCCGCCGACCGGGCCGCTTCATAATCCTCTGTGGAGGCGTACTCCACCGCCTGATCCGCCCCGTATCCGTCGATCGTTCCGTTGATCTGTATCTCCAGTTCTCCGCTGCGGATCTTATCGTTAAATTCATCGAAATAGAGATACTCTTCTCCTCCGTCTTTCTTTGTACAGATGAGGATGTTTTCCGTATCTTCGTCCAGCCATCCGCTTTCGGCCCACTCTTCCAGGTCGCCGGCGCTGTAGGCCAGTCCGGAGGTATTTTCATGGCTTATTGGATCTCCCAGGAGCACTTCCTCAAGATCGATCACTCCCTCGCCGTCTCCCGGAAAATCCGCGTTCCGGACCGCGTGCAGTATGGTATTGGAACTTCTGAACATCTCATTCGCAAAGCTCCTGGATTCCGTATAGCTTTCGCTGTCAAAGGGATATATCCCCATGGAACCGATCCCGATCACAGTTCCCGCGCTCACTGCCGCTCCTGCCACGGACACGATCCCAAGCGCCGCCAGTATCCCTTTTGTCCATTTATTTCTGTACCACCGTTTCTTCATCATCATCTACCCCTTTCTGTCCGGTCCCTCTACAGCTTCTCCACCTTGTATCCCAGTCCCCAGACTACTTTCAGATATCTGGGTTCTCTGGGATTGATCTCGATCTTCTCCCGGATATGGCGGATATGGACCGCCACCGTGTTATCTGCGGCGAATGCTTCCTCGTTCCAGATATTTTCGTAAATCTGACTGATAGAAAAGACTCTTCCCTTATTCTTGATGAGGAACAGAAGGATGCGGTACTCGATGGGCGTAAGTTTTATCAGGTCGCCGTCCACCCGGACTTCTTTCTTATCGTCGTCCACAGAAAGGCCTCCCGTCTCGTAGACGTTCGCCCGGGCAGTCCCCGCGGCGGCCCCCAGCTGCGTATATCTTCTGAGCTGGGATTTGACTCTGGCAACCAGTTCCAGAGGATTAAAGGGCTTTGTCACATAATCGTCCGCTCCTACGTTTAATCCCAGGATCTTGTCCGCGTCCTCGGACTTTGCGGAAAGGATGATGATGGGAAGAGAAAGTTCTTCCCGGATCTTCAGTGTTGCCCGGATCCCGTCGAGTTTCGGCATCATCACGTCGATCACAAGCAGATCCACATGCTGCGCTTTCAGGATCTTAAGGGCCTCCTCTCCGTCGTACGCCTTCAGAATATGATGCCCTTCCTGGGCCAGATAGATCTCAATCGCCTCCACGATCGCTTTGTCGTCGTCACAAACAAGTATTTCCGCCACGCTGCCGTACCTCCATGTTCAAAAAGTTCTGTCGTTTTGTCTTTCCTGAGATCAGGATATCAGGTGATGCTTAAAATAAACGGGGTAAATTATTAAGACTTTCTTAAAATATAAATGATCTGCATACTAATGCCGCCGCTCGGACTTTTCTCTCTCACAGCCCGCGGTCTTCAGGAATTCGCCCATGGCGCGGCTGAAATACCGGCCCTTTTTCCAGTAGAAAAACAGGTCCCGGAAACTGTCCGCGCCGTCCAGCCTGTAATAGACCACGCCGGGGTTCGCTCCTCCGTAAATGATCAGGGTGTCGCTGACAAAAGAAACGCCCAGTCCGGAGCAGGTGACATGATACGCCGTCTGCTGCTGGTCGAGTTCAAAGATCATTCTCGGTTCAAAGCCGTGAAGCCTGCACAGATTCATGGCCCGTTTCCTTGTATCGTTATCCGGTTTCAGAAGCGCGAAGGGCTCATCCCTGAAATATTCCAGGGGAACCGGCGGGATCTCTGACTCCGACAGCTTCCCCCTTCGGATTTCCCTGGCGGGAACCGCATACTCCTGAAGTTTCCCGTTGACCGCGAAGGCGCCGGGAACCGCCAGAAGAAGATGTTCCTTCTGATACACACAGCTGTCGAATACGGCGCTGTCCAGATCGCAGTTATCCATCATGAGATCCACGCCGCCGTTCTGCAGAAGCTCCTCCAGCCGCGAAGTACTTTCCTCCACAAGGGAGATCTTCACCATGGGGTATTTTCTGGAAAACCTTCCCATGATCTGAGGCAGGATCCAGGAAGAAAAGAGACTGCTGCCTCCCAGTGTGAGATTGCCGGTCTTCAGTTCTCCCAGATCATTGACATAATGATAGAATTCCTGCTCCGCGGCCAGCATTTTTTCCACGGCGGCAATATATTTTTCACCACATTCCGTAAGCTTCAGAGGCTTTGTGCTCCTGTCAAAAACAGGATAGCCGATCCGGTCCTCCGCTCTTTTCACCGCAGCGCTGAGGGACGGCTGGGAGATAAACAGTTTCTGGGCGGCGCGGGAAAAACTTTTTTCCCGGTATACCGCGTAAACATATTCTCTGCCCTGAAACATCCTGGTATCGTCTTCCGCCATTTCCATCCTCCTCTCCTTCTTCTATAACATAATTATTATATTATCTATATTAATATATGTATTTGATTATATTATATCCTGTACGTATACTGAAGACAACAAAAAAGATTCCCGGGCCCATCGGCCGCCCGGATCTCAGGAGAAGGAGAAAGAACACAATGGATACACATACAACCGACTACCGCCGGGAAAAAGATTCCATCGGCGTAAAAGATGTTCCGGAAGACGTTTACTACGGAGTGCAGTCCCTCCGCGCCGCGGAGAACTTTCCTATTACAGGCCTTAACATGCATCCCGAGATCATCAACAGCCTGGCTTACATAAAAAAAGCCGCGGCCATCACCAACTGCGAGATCGGAATTCTTGATAAAAAGAGAGCCACCGCCATTGTCCAGGCCTGCGACGAGATCATCGCGGGAAAATTCCATGACGATTTTATCGTGGATCCTATCCAGGGCGGCGCCGGCACTTCCCTGAACATGAACGCCAACGAAGTCATCGCCAACCGGGCCATTGAGATCCTGGGCGGCAAAAAAGGCGATTATTCTCTGGTCAATCCCAACGATCACGTAAACTGCGGCCAGTCCACCAACGACGTGATCCCCACCGCCGGAAAGATGACGTCTCTCCGGCTGCTGAAAAAACTGAAAAAAGAGCTTCTCCGCCTGCATAAAGCCTTCTGCGACAAGGCGGCGGAATTCGACCATGTGATCAAAATGGGAAGGACCCAGATGCAGGACGCGGTTCCCATCCGTCTCGGCCAGGAATTCCAGGCTTACTCTGTAGCGGTTATGCGGGATATCAACCGTATGGATAAAGCCATGGACGAAATGCGCACTCTGAATATGGGCGGTACCGCCATCGGAACAGGCATCAACGCCGACGAGGCCTATCTGGAAAGGATCGTTCCCAACCTGGTGCAGGTTGCGGATATGGATTTTGTCCAGGCCTTCGACCTGATCGACTCTACCCAGAACCTGGATCCCTTTGTAGCCGTCTCCGGAGCTATTAAGGCCTGCGCCGTTACTCTTTCCAAGATCGCCAACGATCTCCGCCTTATGTCCTCCGGTCCCAGAGCCGGTTTCGGGGAGATCAATCTTCCCGCACGGCAGAACGGATCCTCCATTATGCCCGGCAAGGTGAATCCCGTGATCCCGGAGGTAGTCAACCAGGTGGCCTTTAATATCATCGGCAACGACGTTACCATCACTATGGCCGCCGAGGCCGGACAGCTGGAACTGAACGCCTTCGAGCCCATTATCTTCTACTGCATGTTCCAGTCCATCGACACGCTGGCCTACGCTGTCCGCACTTTTGTGGACAACTGCATCACCGGCATCACCGCCAATGAAGAGCGCTGCCGCTATCTTGTGGAAAACAGTGTGGGAGTCATCACCGCCATCTGTCCCTATGTGGGATACCAGAAAGCCGCGGACATTGCCAAACAGGCAATGAAAACAGGCGAATCCGTGCGCAGCCTTATCCTGAAAGAACAGCTTTTGAACGAGGAAGAACTGGACCGTATCCTGGATCCTGTAAATATGACGGAACCCGGCATACCCGACAAAGAACTGTTGCGTAAAATAACACAGAAATGATCTTTTTAATTTATCTTGACAAACAGGGTAATCCTTCCATATAATATCAGTAACAATTATTGTTATTATATATTGAAAGAAAGGAGTGTACCTATGGCTGCGTTAAAATACAGTCGACAGAGAGAATCCATCAAAGAATTTCTGATGACGCGTACAGATCATCCCACTGCCGATACGGTTTATGAGAATATGAAGATCATTTATCCCCATATCAGCCTGGGAACGGTATACCGCAATCTCTCCCTTCTGTCAGACATCGGAGAGATCCGGAAGCTCTCCAACTTCGGCGGTTCCGACCGTTTCGACGGAAGGACGGAACCTCACTGCCACTTTATCTGTACATCCTGCGGCTGCGTGCAGGATCTGGAGACAGAGGACCTTACAGAATTCATACAGAAGGCAGAGGCCCGTTTCCGCGGAAAGATCACCGACTGCACCGCCAGATTCTCCGGTCTGTGCGAGGAATGCTGTCAGAAAAAAAAATTAAAAATAATCCTTGACATTCAGAAATCTTTATGATAAATTAAAGACATAGAAAACAGTAACAATTACTATTATCAATTAAATCATTTTAGAAAAGGAGATTACAATTATGGCAAAATGGGTATGTAGTGTATGTGGTTATGTTCATGAAGGCGATACAGCTCCGGAAGCATGTCCGATCTGCAAGGCTCCGGCTGAGAAGTTCACCAAACAGGAATCTGATATGACATGGGCGGCAGAGCATGTTGTAGGCGTTGCCAAGGGCGTAAGCGAGGACATCCTGGCAGACCTGAGAGCTAACTTCGAGGGCGAGTGCTCTGAGGTTGGTATGTATCTTGCAATGGCAAGAGTTGCTCACAGAGAAGGATATCCGGAGATCGGATTATACTGGGAGAAGGCAGCTTACGAAGAAGCTGAGCATGCAGCCAAGTTTGCAGAGCTTCTGGGCGAAGTTGTAACAGACAGCACCAAGAAGAATCTTGAGATGCGTGTTGCTGCTGAGAACGGCGCTACCGCAGGCAAATTCGACCTTGCAAAACGTGCGAAAGAAGCCAACCTTGACGCGATCCATGACACCGTTCATGAGATGGCGAGAGACGAAGCACGTCACGGCAAAGCGTTCGCAGGTCTTCTGAAGAGATACTTCGGCTAATCCGAAAATATATTGCAGGAACAGAACCGGCAGCTAATGTTCGGTTCATGTAAAACAGGATATTTGAAAAGGGACTTGAGATATCGACAGTATCGCAAGTCCCTTTTTTTACAAGAAAAAGCTTCCCTCTTCTCTGATTTTCCGCATACTGTCCTTTCGTACCTCATCTCTCAGATTTTTCATATAATCCGAAAACTCTGCTTTATCGTTTCCGTAAGTCATCTGCAGAGAATACTCCAGCGGAAGCCATGTATGAATGTCTGATTCATTATGTTGTATTAATGCCTCCAGATTATCGAGCGCCTTAAAAATTTTAGCTTCCAGAGACTTTCTCGCCGACATCTCCTGGAAAAGTTCTGTCATCTCCCGGTTAAATGGTTTCGGTAAGGACATAAGCCATTTTTCCAAAATCTTTTCTTCTTTTTTCTCATCTTCCTCTGTTTTTTCAAAAGTAGGAATATCTCCCGTAAATGCTTCTCCCAGATCATGGATCAGGCACATTTTCAGAAGCTTTTCCAGATCCGCATCCGGAAATTCAACGCTGACGAAGTACGCCATTAGAGCCGTCCTCCAGGAATGCTCTGCCACACTTTCTCTCCGTCCGCCGGAAGTATAACAGTGACGTACTGTATCCTTCAGCCGTTCCGCCACATTCATAATTTCCACCAGTTTCTGTGGTTCCATTGTTCTTGCCCCTTGTACACTATTATTTTCTGATTTTTAGTATTCTCCAGTCATTCATCATGTAATGCCAGCGCCGCTTCTCCCAGACGGTTATAAATCGTTACCGCGTCATCGATATGCGGCGTACCCGCCGAAAACGCCCCTGCGGTCACAAGTATATATTCTGTTCCGTCAATTTCCGCATAGCTTGCCAGACACAGTCCGGCGTCATTGGTAAAGCCGGTTTTTCCTCCCAGGATCTTTCCTCCGGTCACTGTGGGGTCTGGAAGATGATTGAACATACTGCTGTAAAAAGTAATCCCGTCCGGATGGATATTGGTTCCCGGTGTGGAATGATAAGGACTTTCAATGATCTCGCGGAACGTATCGTTTCGGATAGCATATTTCAAGAGGATCGCGATATCCTTCGCCGTACTGTAGTGATCCGGATCGTGGAGGCCTGTAGTGTCGCAGAAATGTGTTCCGTCCATTCCCAGCTTCTCCGCCTTCTGATTCATCAGTTCCACAAATCCCTCCTCAGATCCCGCTATGGAATCTGCCAGGGCAATACAGCATTCCGCTCCTGAAGGCAGCATGACCCCGTAAAGCAGGTCTATGGCCCGGACGGTCTCGTCCGGCTGAAAACCCGCCTGCGTGGCGTCTCTTTCATACAGGCCCGCGAACATATCGCTGGTCAGAGTGATCTCCTGCTCCAGATCATCCAGTTCCTCAATAGCCACAATGGCCGTCATGATCTTGGTCATGGAGGCCGGATAGACAGTCTCCTCTCCTCCAATCTCGCCGATGACTTTGCCGCCCCGCGCCTGCATCAACACTGCATGGGAACTGTTGATCCCGGAGATATCAAGTTCCTGCACCACAGGCTTCCCCAGCTGCGAGATCCAGTCGGCCACTCCGTAACGCCAGCCCAGGATCCCTATAAGGGCAAGAACCGCTATGATCTCCACAACAATACAGAAAAACAGGGTTCCATTTTTATTTTTTCTTCTTCTGCGCCGTCTAGCCGCCATGTAATCTTTTCTCCTTTGTTATCGCCGGACTGATGCCTGGCCGGTTATTTTGATTTTAGCATATTATCACTGCTGTCTGTAAACTGTCTTTAAAGCATATCCGGATATATTATATCACAGAAAACAGAGAAATAAAAAAGGGTTGTGAAAAAACGGATTTACGTTTTCCCACAACCACTTTTCATGCATCTATTAAGCTAATTTCATCGGGTTGATCTTCACTCCGGGGCCCATAGTAGATGTAAGAGTCACGCTCTTCAGATACTGGCCTTTTACAGTGCTCGGTCTTGCCTTAAGAATAGCTTCAATAAGCGTCTGGAAGTTGTCGCTTAACTGTTCCTCAGTAAAGGAAGCCTTACCTACCGGAACATGGATGATATTGGTCTTGTCGAGACGGTACTCGATCTTACCTGCTTTGATATCATGAACCGCTTTGGTAACGTCCATGGTTACAGTTCCGGCTTTCGGGTTCGGCATCAGGCCTTTCGGTCCGAGTACACGGCCCAGACGTCCTACAACGCCCATCATATCCGGTGTAGCAACAACAACGTCGAAATCAAGCCATCCCTCGTTCTGGATCTTCGGGATCAGCTCCTCAGCGCCTACATACTCAGCGCCTGCAGCCTTGGCTTCCTCTGCTTTAGCGTCTCTTGCGAATACAAGTACGCGAACCTTCTTACCGGTTCCGTGAGGAAGAACAACAGCTCCACGGATCTGCTGATCTGCATGACGTCCGTCGCAGCCTGTACGGATGTGAGCTTCGATGGTCTCGTCAAATTTGGCAACTGCGGATTTCTTTACCAGGCTGATCGCCTCGGCGGTATCATATAATGTTGCGCGGTCTACTGCCTTGGCAGCTTCCACGTATCTTTTTCCTCGTTTCATTTCTATAACCTCCTGTGGTAATCGCGGGAACTTCCCTCCCACTTCATTCTGTAGTTTCTGTCGTTTACTTAGTCTACTACTTCAATTCCCATGCTTCTTGCAGTACCTGCAATCATGCTCATAGCTGCCTCAAGAGTAGCTGCGTTCAGGTCTTTCATCTTCAGCTCTGCGATCTCCTGAACCTGAGCCTTTGTAACCTTTGCAACTTTTGTCTTGTTGGGCACGCCGGAACCGGATTTGATGTTAGCGGCCTTCTTCAGAAGAACTGCTGCCGGCGGAGTTTTGGTTATGAAGCTGAAACTTCTGTCTGCATAAACAGTGATCACTACCGGGATGATCAGATCGCCCTGATCTGCTGTTCTTGCATTGAACTCTTTTGTAAACTGTACGATGTTTACTCCGTGCTGTCCAAGAGCCGGACCTACCGGCGGAGCCGGGGTTGCCTTGCCAGCCGGAATCTGTAATTTAATATAACCTGTTACTTTTTTTGCCATTTTTCGGCACCTCCTATGTGGTATTGTCGGGGGTTTTTCCCTCCCACTTGAATGTGTTACGCTTTCCTGATTTCTGCGAAACTTATCTCAACCGGTGTTTCGCGGCCAAACAGCTCGACATTGATGGTCACAGTCTGCTTCTGGGTATTGATAGCAGTAACCACGCCGGCGGTATCCTTCCAGGCTCCGCCTGTAACTACTACCATGTCGCCCTCCGCAAAATCAACCTGAACAGTCTCTTCACGGATTCCCAGCGGTCTCATCTCTTCGTCGGTAAGGGGTACGGGCTTGGATCCCGGACCTACAAAACCGGTTACGCCTCTGGTGTTGCGGACTACATACCAGGTGTCATCGTTCATGACCATATTGATCAGCACATATCCGGGGAACATCTTCTTCTGAACCTGCTTCGCCGCGCCGTTCTTCATCTCCACAACCTCCTGCAGAGGAACGCGCACCTCCAGGATCTGATCCTCCAGATGTCTGTTTTCAATTGTTTTCTCGATGTTGGCCTTTACTTTGTTCTCATACCCGGAATAGGTATGAACAACGTACCATTTTGCTTCTGACATATAATCACCGTTATCCTTATCCTACTAAAAGATTGATTCCTTCCAGAATAGCTGAATCCATAATGCTGATCATCACAGCCAGAATTACTGTAATCACTGTCACTGCCACTGTCTGCTTAACCAGAGTGGGCCTGTCAGTCCATACAATCTTGTTGAACTCTGATTTAAGTCCCTGAAACCAGTTGTTTTTCTGACGTTTGCCAGTAGCCTTTTCTTTCTCCTGCATAGTCTAACCTCACAATCTCTGTGATTACTTCGTTTCCTTGTGCAGAGTGTGTCTATGGCAGAACTTACAATATTTCTTGGTTTCCATACGCTCAGGATGGTTTTTCTTCTCCTTGGTCATATTGTAGTTACGCTGTTTGCACTCGGTACAAGCCAATGTAATCTTTACGCGCACAACTTCCACCTCCAGTGTTTTCATTTGCACGGTCTTTTCCTTGCCGGAACGTTATCTGTCAGGGATAATTTCGGGCATAAAAAAAAGACCCAACTTCCATGTCGCCTGTCCAGTTTATCACAGACCCCTTTGGAAGTCAAGCCTTTTCCATTATACAGATATTAATTTTTACGCTGTTTTCCCAGATATGCGGCCTTGACGGATTCGTTGGCCGCAAGTTCCTCTCCGGTACCGGAAAGTGTGATCCTTCCCGTCTCCATTACATACCCGTGGTTGGCGGCGTGAAGCGCCATATTGGCGTTCTGCTCCACCAGAAGGATCGTCTTGCCCTGACGGTTGATCTCACGGATAATGTCGAACACGCCCCGCACTACAATGGGCGCCAGTCCCAGAGAAGGCTCGTCCATCATAATGATCTCCGGACGGCTCATCAGCGCCCGGGCAATGGCCAGCATCTGCTGCTCGCCGCCGGAGAGAGTTCCCGCAAGCTGCCAGTGGCGCTCTTTCAGTCTGGGAAAGAGATCGTAGCACCAGTTCAGGTCGTCCTCAAGAGAATCTTTTCTCATGTATGCTCCGATCTTCAGATTCTCCAGAACCGTAAGGTCGGCGAACACTCTCCTGCCTTCCGGCACGAGGGTGATCCCTTTTGACACGATCTGTTCCGGCGCTTTTCCCGCGATTTCCTCTCCGTCCAGAAGGATGCTTCCGGAAGCCGGTTTTACCAGACCCACGATAGAACGGAGTGTGGAGCTTTTTCCCGCTCCGTTGGCTCCGATCAGCGTTACCACTTCTCCTTTCGGAACCTGAAAGCTTATATTTTTTACGGCCTTAATACCGCCGTAGGATACATTCAGATCTTTTACTTCCAGTATATTACTCATCCACGCTACCTCCCAGATATGCCTCGATTACCCGCGGATTATTCTGAATCTCATCCGGAGTACCGGCTGCAATGGGCTTTCCGAAATCCAGCACATAAATCCTGTCGGAGATCTCCATAACGAGATCCATATGATGCTCGATCATGAAAATCGTCAGTCCGAATTCATCACGGATCCTGGCGATAAACGCCGTCAGCTCATCCGTCTCCTGAGGATTCATTCCCGCCGCCGGCTCGTCCAAAAGCAGAAGCTCCGGCTTCGTCGCCAGGGCTCTGGCGATTTCCAGACGGCGCTGTTTTCCGTAGGGAAGAGAAGTCGCCAGCTCATCCCGCACATCCTCCAGACCCAGGATCCTGAGAAGCTCCTCCGCTTCCTCTCTCATCTGCGCCTCTTCCTTTCCGTTAAGATGGAAGGTGGCGGTGAAAAGATTGCTCGTCCTTCTCAGATGCTTTGCGATCAGAATATTTTCAAAGGCCGTCTGGCTTTTAAACAGGCGGATATTCTGGAACGTTCTGGCAATGCCCAGTTTCGTGATCTTATCCGGCGTAGGCGCCAGGACGGAGGAATATTTTCCGTTGTTCTCCCCCTGGTAAAGCTTTTTCATTTTTCCCTGGGGATGGTTCTCGATAATTTTCTTGCCGTTGAAATAAACCGCTCCGTTGGTAGGCGCGTAAACTCCCGTGATCACGTTGAACGCGGTGGTCTTTCCCGCTCCGTTGGGGCCGATGAGAGATATGATCTCGCCTTTATTTACTTCAATGTTCATGTTGTCGACAGCCAGAACGCCGCCGAACTGCATGGTAACGTTTTCTACCTTAAGAACGTTTTCAGTCATTGGAGTCTCCTCCCTTCACAGCTTTTTTCTTCCTGGACTTTCCGGTGAAGAAATTGCAGATTCCCTGCACGGAGAATTCCCTGGTTCCCATGATTCCCTTTCGGAAGAAAAGTACGATGACCATGATGATCACAGAGAATACGACTTTACGGAAACCTGAACGCAGAAGCGGCACATGGAAACTTCCTATATAAGTATCGTTGTCCAGGAATCTTAAGATCCACTCGGAGAAGATAATGAACAGGAAGGAACTGATGCAGCTTCCCGTCACAGATCCGATACCGCCGATCACCACGATAAGAAGGATCTCGTATGTCATCGCGGACTTGAACATGGACGCCTGGATCGTAGTCTGGTACATGGCCAGAAGGGCGCCGGAAACGCCGGCAAAAAACGAGCTGATGATAAATGCCATCCTCTTATGATGAGCCAGATTGATTCCCATGGCCTCCGCAGCCACCTCGTCGTCACGGATCGCCTTGAACGCGCGTCCGTAGGTGGAATTGATCAGCATCACGATGATGGCGATACAGATTCCCGATACAATGAATGGATACAGCACGCTCTGGAATGTGGGATAACTTCTCAGAAGGTTGGAGCCGTTGGTCAAAGGTCCCAGCTTATCCCACTGGAACACGGCGCGGATGATCTCCGCGAATCCCAGAGTGGCGATCGCCAGATAGTCGCTCTTCAGGCGGAGCACCGGAAGACCGATGAGATAAGCGAACACCGCCGCAACTGCGCCCGCCGCGATCAGCGCCACGACTACGGGTACGGTAAATTTGACAATACCGCCGTCAAAATACTGATATACAAACTCCCTCTGCTCTACCGGGATAGTCAGTATGCCGTAGGTGTATGCCCCGAGGAGCATAAATCCTGCCTGTCCCAGAGAAAAGAGGCCTGTAAAACCGTTCAGAAGGTTCATGGATACCGCCACCAGCGCGTAAATCGCGCCTTTTTTCAAAACAGTGAAGACCATTGCCGTAGGCGGAAGTATCTGTTCCATTATATATAAGGCAATCAGGAGCGCCGCGATCAGGGCGACGTTTATGACTGCCGCTTTTTTCTTTGTCATAATCACGCCTCCTCTGTCATACCTTATCTGTTGCCTTCTCACCGAACAGACCTGTCGGCTTCGCAATCAGAACTATAATCAAAAGTGCAAAAGTAAATGCGTCAGAGAATGTGGTCCAGCCCATTCCCTTGATGATATTCTCGCAGATACCGATGATAAAGGCTCCGATAACCGCTCCCGGAATAGAGCCGATACCGCCGAATACCGCCGCCACGAAAGCCTTCAGGCCGGGCATGGCGCCTACGGTAGGCGTAACGCCTGTGTAGTTGGTAAAGAACAGAAGGCTTCCCACAGCCGCCAGGAAGGAACCGATGATAAAGGTCATGCTGATTACGGAATTGATCTTGATACCCATCAGCTGGGACGTCTCAAAATCCTTGGCAGCCGCTCTCATAGCCATACCGATCTTGGTATATTTGATCAGCGCCACAAGAATGATCACAAGAACGATGGTCAGAACCGGCGTGATCACCGTCACTCTCTTCGTACTGGCGCCGAAAACCTGGATCGTGTCGCTGATCCAGGGGATCGCCGGATACTGCTGGGCAAGACCGCCCGTAATATACAGCGCCAGATTCTGCAGAAGATAGGAAACACCGATGGCCGAGATCATAACAGACATCCTGGGCGCGGAGCGGAGAGGCTTATACGCCACCCTCTCTATAAGGAAACCAAGGATCACTGTCGCGATCAGCACCAGCGGTATGGAAACATACATCGGCATGGAAGCCGACGCGTAGATCATGATCAGACCTGCGATCATGAAAATATCGCCGTGGGCGAAGTTTATCAAACGTAAAATGCCGTATACCATGGTATATCCGATAGCGATCAGAGCATACTGTCCGCCCACGGATACTCCCGCCAGCAAATACGGCAGATTCTTACTGAACCATTCCATGAAATCTCTCCCTAAATCCGGGATCCGGAGCATCCGATCAGCTCCGCCTCCCGTCTGATATATTTCTTTAAATAATCATAACACCGAGGCAGGAAAACACTCCTGCCTCGGTAGCCCTAAATCAGATGTTCAAATACTGTTCTCTGATCAGTCAATTCCCTGCTCGCCTACGAAATCCCACGCGCCGGTCTCGGTGTTCGCGGTCTTAACGTATGCGTTGTCTCTCTTGGCGTCGCCGTTCTCATCAAATTCCACATGTCCGCAGACACCGTCGTAGGTAACATCCCACAGCGCCTCGTTCACATCTGCCGGATCGGTGGAACCTGCCGCTTTAAGCGCTTCAAGAGCCACATAGTACGCGTCATATCCCATTGCGGATACTGCCGCGATAGTGTCGTCTCCGCCGTTGTTGGCTTTATTGGTGGAATCAGAATTGATAAATTCCTTCATGCCTTCGTCGAATTCCGCGTTTCCGCCTTCCTGATAGAAAGTGGTAACGTAGATCTGCACATCCTTGCCCTGAGCCGCGTTAAGGATAACGTTGGAATCCCAGGTATCGCCTGCCATGATCGGCATTTCCAGTCCCTGAGAAGCCGCCTGCTCGATGATCAGGGCCGCCGCCTCTGTTGATGTGGGAGCAAAGAACACGTCGGCCTCCGCATTCTTCGCAGATGTAATATAGGAAGCGAAATCGCTGTTTCCTTCCGGGAAGGTCTCCTCTACAACCTCGCCGCCCAGTTCCTCAAAAGCTTCTGTAAAGTAATGTCCAAGTCCTGCAGAGTAGTCGTCTCCCAGCTTCGTAAGGACATACGCCTTCTTGGCTTCAAACTGATCGTTGGCAAAGTTGGCAAGTACGGTACCCTGGAAGGGATCCAGGAAGCAGATACGGAAATAATGGGTATTTCCCTGAGTGATCTGCGGATTCGTACAGGTAACGCCCAGGGCCGGGATGCCGCCCTGTTTAAAGATATCGGAAGCCGCGATAGATACGCCGGATCCGTAGGAACCAAGCACGATGGATACGCCGTCGCTTACCAGCTGAGCCGCAGCTGACGGTCCTTTATCATTGGAAGACTCATTATCCACGATATCCAGTTCCACTGTATACTCTTTACCGTCGATCTCCACTGTGGGGGTCTCGCTGTTGGCGTACTGAATACCGAGAGTCTCCTGCTTTCCGCCTGCGCCGTTGTCGCCTGACGCCGGCTCGTATACGCCGATCTTAACTGTATCCGCCGCGAAAGCCGGAACCGCGGTGGCAGCCACCATTGCAGCGGCAAGTAATACTGACATGAGTTTTTTCTTCATAATTATTCCCTCCTCTTTGTTTTTTTACGAAAGACACTTGTATTTGTCTCCCGAACATGTTACAAATTATATCACTGTTCTTCACTGTAATCAAGTAAAACATTAAATTTTTCCTGTTTTTTTGATGCCAATTTTTTCAAAACAGCCTGAAATATCCCTTGTCAATCACAATTTGGTAGTGTATTATATAGAAGGTCCGGACTCAGCTCCGGATATATGTAACTATTCTACCTTTTACTAAAAGAGGAGCGGATTATATGTTAAAAAGATTCATGAACGACATGAAGAAGTACTGGATGTATGCGGTATACTCCTCTAAGGCCCAGCTGAAATCCGAAATCGCCAATTCTTATCTGAACTGGCTGTGGTGGATCCTGGACCCTCTCTGCTTCATGCTGATTTATGTATTTATGTTCGGCTATGTATTTAAATCCAGCGAACAGTATTTTGCGGTATTTGTCTTCATCGGTATTACCATGTGGGACTTTTTCAACAAATGCCTGCTGCAGAGCGTCAGGGTTATCAAGAACAATAAATCCATTGTCTCAAAAGTTTATATTCCGAAGTTCATTCTTCTGGTTATCAAGATGGGAGTAAACGGCTTCAAAATGTTTATTTCCCTGCTGATCGTCGTAGCCATGCTCATTGTATGGCGCGTACCGCTTACCTTAAACATTTTATATTTCATTCCGATCCTGATCACTTTATTTGTGGTTGTTTTCGGTCTGGGATGTTTCCTGCTGCATTTCGGCGTATTTGTGGAAGACCTGTCCAACGTGCTGAACATTGCCCTCCGGCTTCTGTTCTATCTCACCGGTGTATTCTGGAATATTATGGACCGTCTGCCCGCGCCTTTTAACAGCTATATCGGAAAAGGCAATCCCATAGCTTTTCTTCTGACGGCTATGAGGGACTGCGTCCTGTATGAAAAAACTCCGGATCTGCCCATCCTGCTGGCATGGTTCCTGTTCGGCCTCATCGTCAGCGCCCTGGGCGTCCGTATGATCTACAAAAACGAAAACAGTTATGTCAAAGTAATCTGATAAGCTGTTTAAACTTAAGCCTGATGTCCCGGAATCGGGAAATACGGAGGAATTATGGAAGAAAAACATGCGATAGATGTAACTGACCTTGTGATCAGCTATCAGAACCTGAAAAAAACTTCTATTAAAAAAAGTCTGCTGCAGTTTAAACGCCGGACAGTGGATCGCTTCGTAGCTGTAAAAGGAATTTCCTTTTACGTCCGCCAGGGAGAGATCCTCGGCATCATCGGCAAGAACGGAAGCGGCAAATCCACCACGCTGAACGCTCTTGCAGGAATCTTCTCCCCGGACAGCGGGACGATCGACCTGCACGACCACAGCATATCCCTCCTTTCCATCGGAGTGGGATTCCAGCGTGAAATGACGGGCCGGGAAAACATTGTACTTTCCGGAATGCTCCTTGGTTTTTCCGAAGAAGAGGTCCGCGCCAAAGAACCGGAAATCGTGGAATTCGCGGAACTGGGCGACTTTATCGATATGCCTGTCCGGACGTACTCAAGCGGTATGTATTCCAAATTGGCCTTTTCCATCACCGCGATCCTGGAGACAGACATTATGCTGATCGACGAAGTTTTAAGTGTAGGCGATCAGAAATTCAAGAAAAAAAGCTACAACAAGATGAAAAGCCTGATCTCCAGCAAAGACCGTACTGTTGTGATCGTATCCCACAGTATCGAAACTCTCAAAGAACTCTGTGATACCGTTATGTGGATGCACGACGGCCAGATCAAGATGATCGGTGAACCTGAACCGGTTCTCACAGAATACGTTAATTTTATGGAAAACAGCTGAGGCGGGAACCTCCCGCCTGCAAAAAAAGCTCTGCCGTCCATAACGGACAGCAGAGCTTTTTTTATTGCTTTCTTATTTTCTGTTCTCAGCCTCTTCTGTAAGATCCTCCACCGAATCTTTAAGAGCGTTTTTCTGATTATCCTCCACGCCTTCCGACACTTCCTTCTGGAAGAATATCTTCACAGTCATAAGAAGCAGCTTCAGATCCAGAAAGAAAGAATAGTTCTCAATATAAAAGAGATCCAGTTTCAGCTTATCGTAAGGAGTGGTATTATATTTCCCGTAAACCTGGGCGTATCCCGTCAGTCCGGCTTTCACCTTCAGACGATAATAAAATTCCGGAATCTCCCGTCGGTATTCCCGCATGATCGTCTGACGCTCCGGACGCGGTCCCACCAGCGACATATCTCCCGCGAACACGTTGAACAGCTGCGGCAGCTCGTCCAGATGCAGATTCCGGAGCACCCGGCCTACCGGCGTGATCCGCGAATCGTGCTTGGAAGCAAGGCGGGCTCCGTTTTTCTCAGAATCCACGCGCATACTGCGGAATTTGCAGATACGGAACTGTTTGCCCCCTATGGTAAGCCTGTCCTGGAAATAAAAGACCGGCCCTCCGTCATACAGCTTCACGCAGAGAGCAATCAGTATCATCAACGGTGAACACACCACGATCCCCAGACCGGAAACCACAATATCAAGGAGTCTCTTGGCCGCGCGCTGTTCAATGGAAAGTCCCATGTTTTTCGCCACCAGAAGGGGCGTGTCAAAAAGATGGATCCTCTCGCTTCCCATAAGGATCACATCCGAGATCTTCGGGCTCAGATAACAGCGGATGGAATGGGCGAAACAGTACTTCAGATACCGGTTTCGGATATTAGCCGGAAGATCCCATATGATCACTCCGTCATAATCCCTCATCATTTTGTGGATCTCTTTTTCGCCCGCGTCAATGTGTACTTTGCCGCTGATATTGTATTTGTCTTTCCGGGAGTTCATCTTGTGTATCAGATCGCCCGGATCACGGTCGCCGTATATTACCAGAAGCTTCCTCGCCTGGTAAAGTCTTGAATAAATAAACCTGGAACCGAAGATCCAGATCACAATGACCACAAACTGCACCAGGGTCATCTCCACCATGGGCCAGGGATCCAGAAACCAGCGGTTGATCAGCGTGATCTGGAAATAAGTCACCACATTCGTACAGATCGTCGCCAGGACCATGGAATAAAACACATCGATCCGCTTCAGATAACCTACCCGCAGTCCTCCGTAAAATGTGGAAAACAGCACATTGATCAGCGCGTAAATCGCGATCAGCACCCAGTTACCTTTCCTCCAGAAAGGGGCAAAAATAAGTCCCCTGTAAAAATCATACCAGACATAGGCAAAAACTGCTGTCTGAGCAATTACCGCCAGGCTTGCCAGACAGAAAACAATAAATTTCTTAAAATCTTCTAATTTATTCTTCACAGTATCCCTCTAATCTGTCTCAGACACCGGTCTGCGCCGGTGTTCCCCTTATTTTTATCATTTCCTCTTAATTTTGTTATTATAATATAAATCCCCTGTTCCGTCCAGTAATTCTCCATTTTCCATTTTATTGTATATTTCGACAGGTTTTTCTATTATTTTCCATATATTTGATACAAATTTAACAATACTTTCAATTTTTATTCAATATAATTACACTTTTTTTCGCAAAATTATGGAAATCCCGGAATAAAAATTGTATAATAGACACATCTAAGCATATATAAAAGGAAAGTGAGGGTTCACTATGAAACAAAACAACATGTTAGCGATGATCCTGGCCGGCGGACGCGGCAGCCGCCTCCATGAGCTCACCAACAAGGTGGCCAAGCCAGCAGTTTCATACGGCGGCAAATACCGCATTGTCGACTTCCCTTTGAGCAACTGCGCCAACAGCGGAATTGACATTGTGGGCGTACTGACCCAGTACGAATCTGTACTTCTGAACAGCTATGTGGCAGCAGGCGGGCGCTGGGGCCTGGATGCCAGAGAGAGCGGCGTTTTCGTGCTTCCGCCCCGTGAGAAAGCGGATTCCGATCTCGACGTTTACCGCGGCACTGCCGACGCTATCGCTCAGAACATCGACTTTATCGACCAGTATTCTCCCGAGTATGTCCTGATCCTTTCGGGAGACCACATCTATAAGATGAACTACGCAAAAATGCTTGCTTATCACAAGGAGATGAAGGCGGACGCCACCATCGCCGTTATCGAAGTTCCCATGAAGGAAGCAAGCCGTTTCGGCATCATGAATACAGATGAAGCCGGACACATCGTAGAATTTGAAGAGAAACCGGAACACCCGAAGAGCAATCTTGCCTCCATGGGTATCTATATCTTCGACTGGAAGCTTCTGCGCAAGATGCTCCTGGCAGATATGAAAGATCCGGATTCCCACCACGATTTCGGAAAAGACATCATCCCGGATCTTCTGGCAGATGGAAAAACTCTGGTAGCATACAAATATAAAGGCTACTGGAAAGATGTAGGAACCATCGATTCCCTCTGGGAAGCAAATATGGATCTTCTGGACAGCAACAACGAGCTTGACCTGAACGATCCCACCTGGAAGATCTACACGGAAGATACGCCCGCCCTTCCGCAGTATATCGGACCGGACGCCAAGATCAACAAGGCATTCATCACTCAGGGCTGTATCGTAGAAGGCGAAGTTACCAACTCCGTACTCTTTACCGGTTCTACAGTAGGTGAAGGCGCCAAGATTATCGACAGCGTCCTGATGCCCGGCGTGGAAGTGGAAGCCGGCGCGGTTGTCCAGAGAGCTCTTGTAGCCGACGGCGTGAAGATCGGCAAAGACGCAGTAGTGGGCAGCGCCGACAGCGAACATATCGAGCTTGTGTCAAAACGTGTAAAGGGGGTAGAATAAGATGGCTAAAGCACTGGGTATTATCACATCTTCCGGAACTCATATCAGAGTGGAGGGAATGCAGGAATATCGTCCGATCGGAGCGTTTTCTTTCCTTGGAAGATACCGTGTTATCGACTTTCCGATCTCCAATATGAGCAACAGCGGGATCGACCATATTCAGGTATATGTAAGACGTAAACCGCGTTCACTGGCAGAACATCTGGGAACCGGCCGCCACTACAATATCAACTCCAAGAGGGGCAAACTTCAGCTTCTTTTTGCCGAGCACAGCTCTGAGAACGATATTTACAATACCGATATCGCATACTTCATGGAGAACATCGAGCTTATCGAGAGATCTCATCTTCCCTATGTTGTGATCGCTCCCAATTACATGATATACGCGCAGGATTATTCCGCACTTCTGAATGCGCATATTGAATCAGGCGCGGACATTACTCTCCTGTATCACTCTGTGGACAATGCAAAAGAAGCTTTCCTGAACTGCGATATCCTGAACCTGAACAAACAGAAGGGCGTGGAATCCATTGAGAAGAATCGCGGAAGCGCAAAGAACCGCAATATTTTCATGGATACCTATATCATGAAGAAAGATCTTTTCATAGAACTGATACATAAAGCAAGAAAGATGTCCTCCATGATCACGCTTCCCCAGATCGTAAACGCATCCTGCGGCGAGCTGGATATCCGCGGCATAGCACACAGAGGATACTTCGCTACGATCACTGATTTCAAGAGCTATTTTGACGCCAATATTTCTCTTATTGACATCAAGACAGCACAGAACCTGTTCAATCCCGAATGGCCGATCTACACCAGGACCAACGATTCCTGCCCCACTCAGTATTTCGACGGCGCAGAGATCAGGAATTCTGTTGTATCCAATGGCTGCCTGATCGAGGGAACTGTTGAAAACTGTGTTATCGGACGCGGATGCGAAATCAAGAAGGGCGCTGTTGTAAAGAACAGCGTGATCCTGGCAAACTCTGTGATCTGTGAAGACGTACATCTGGAGAACCAGGTCGTTGACAAATGGGCGAAGATCACCAAGGGCAGAGAGATCATTTCCGATCCTCAGGCGCCCGGTTATATCCGCCGTGACGATGTCCTTTAATATATGCTTTATTATACGAAAACAGCCGGCAGGAGTGATTCCTGCCGGCTGTTTTTGCGCTATGATCATTATTCCAGTTCAAAGGCGCCGGTATACAGCTGATAATACTTGCCTTTTTTCGCGATCAGCTCATCATGGCTTCCGCGTTCGATGATACGTCCCTGCTCCAGAACGATGATCACATCAGAATTCCGTACAGTGGAAAGCCTGTGGGCGATCACAAAGACCGTCCTTCCCTTCATCAGCGCGTCCATACCTCTCTGGACGATCGCCTCTGTACGGGTATCGATAGATGCCGTCGCTTCGTCCAGAATCATTACAGGCGGATCAGCAACCGCCGCTCTGGCGATTGCCAGAAGCTGTCTCTGTCCCTGGGAAAGATTGCTTCCGTTCCCGGTGAGCATAGTGTTGTAACCGTCCGGCAGACGGGTAATAAAACTGTCCGCTCCCGCAAGCTTCGCCGCGTCCATACATTCCGCATCTGTGGCTTCAAGACGGCCGTAGCGGATATTATCCATTACCGTACCTGTGAACAGATTGGTATCCTGAAGAACGATTCCAAGGGATCTCCGGAGATCCGCTTTTTTGATCTTGTTGATATTGATACCGTCGTAGCGGATCTTGCCGTCCGCGATGTCATAGAAACGGTTGATCAGATTTGTGATGGTAGTCTTGCCGGCTCCTGTAGCTCCCACGAAAGCGAACTTCTGTCCGGGCTCCGCCACCAGCGAAATATCATGAAGCACTGTTTTCTCCGGCACATACCCAAAATCCACGTCAAAGAGCTGCACCTGCCCTTCCAGTCTCTGATATGTAACCGATCCGTCCGCAGTATGGGGATGTTTCCACGCCCAGAGTCCGGTCCTTTCTTTGCTCTCTGTCAGAGTACCGTCTTCCTGTTCCTTCGCGTTTACCAGTGTCACATAGCCGTTATCCGGTTCCGCCTCCTGATCCAGAAGGTCAAAGATACGGGACGCTCCCGCAAGACCCATAACAACCGCGTTGATCTGCTGGGATACCTGGTTGATGTTGCCCGCAAACTGTTTCGTCATATTCAGAAACGGAACGACGATGCTGATCCCCAGCACCTTTCCGGAAAGGCTCACGTTGGGCACGTCCGCCAGAAGAAGGATGCCTCCCGCCACAGCTACGACCACATAGAGGATATTTCCCACGTTATTGAGGATGGGGCCCAGCGTATTGGCGTATTTGTTGGCTGTTTCCGCTTCATGGAACAGCTCTTCATTGATCCTGTCAAAGTCTTCCTTTGTCTCTTCTTCGTGACAGAACACCTTGACAACCTTCTGACCGTTCATCATCTCTTCCACATAGCCCTCCACATG
>CALWGI010000006.1 GCA_944380045.1 uncultured Blautia sp. | reverse complement strand
ACTGTTCCCTGTATTCAACAGGTGTTATATGGAATTTTCCGCGGAACAGGGAGGTGAATTCCTCTACGCTGTCAAAACCGCAGCTTTCCGATATCTGATAGATGTTCAGATCCGGATCGGCCAGCAGCTTCAGCGCCTCCTGCATCCTGGTCTCCCTCACAAAACTCATAGCGTTCCTTCCCGTATGTCTTTTCAGCTGTTCGTCAAGCTGGAGCGCCGTGCAGCCGAAGTGCTCCGCGACCGCATCCAGATCCTCCTTCAGGCAGTGTTCTTTCATATATGAAATAATCCGGTGGGTATATTCATCGCATCCATAGTAACTGTACTCCCTGGCGTTTACCAGATAGGCAAAAAGCAGCGCGAACATGGAGCCCAGCTGAAAGGTCTGGCGAAAACCTCCGTCCGCATATTCCTGTATGATCGACGTCAGAAGAGACTGGGCGTGAAGACTGTGTCCGAGAGAGAAAAATATATAATTTCTCCCCGCGTCTTCTGGTTCATGAAAAAATTCCGCTATAAAATTATGATCCTGATAGAACTCCGCCAGCGTCCGCTCAAATACTTCCGGTTTCAGACAGAAATTCACCAGAAGCGTATTTTTGCGGATAAAACGCAGTTCATGCACCGCTTTCCTGTTAAGAAAAACAAGATCTCCCGGAGCCATATAAATCTCGTTTCCGTCCACCACATTGACCAGCGCGCCGCTGCAAAGATAATTCAGCTCAAAATGGCCGTGGGTATGTCCCGGAAAATCTTCCGTGACCTGATGGGAAAGAATATAAAGGCAGTCTTCCTTCGGAAGCTCCCGGAAAGCCCGGTGCAGATTTTCGATCTTATACAGATTGTGGGTGATCTTCTGTCCGTACCGCAGCAGCTTTTCCGGAGTAACCGATCTGCCGCCGTCTTCACCGGCAGAGGCGGTAACCATGCTCAGGGCGGGCGCCATCCTGCTTCCATATCCTTCCGGTCCGGAACTGTACGGGCTTCTGTACTCCTTCTGCGCGGGAATCCGGATCTGCACCTCCGTTCCCTGTCCCGGAAGGCTGGAATATGTAAGGCCGTAATTGTTTCCGTAAAGGATCTGAAGCCGCCGGTGGGTGTTGTAAACCGCGATATTCGTACCTCCCGAACTGCTGCTTCCGTTTCCGGACAAAATAGAGGCCAGTTTTTCAGGCGGAATACCCACACCGTCGTCAGAGATCAGAAGTACAATATCTTCATTTTCCAGCCAGCCTGTCAGGACGATGGTCCCTGACTTATTATCCTTTTCCAGTATACCGTGAAGAACCGCATTCTCGATGACCGGCTGAAGCGTCAGCTTGGGGATCAGATACTCCGTCAGTTCATCCGGTATGTCTGAAACGAACGTAATCCTGTCGTGGAACCGCATATTCTGAAGCTGGAGATAAATGGAAACATGTTCTTCTTCCTTGCCGATGGTACTGATGCTTTCCTTACGGCTGAGAGTCAGTTTATAAAACTTTGAAAGGTTCTGTACCGCGCTGGAAACTTCGGCGTTCCTGCCCTGCTGGGCAAGCCAGTTTATCATGTCCATGGTATTATACAGAAAATGTGGATTGATCTGGGCCTGGAGAGAATTAAATTCCGCGATCCGGAGTTCTTCCGCCGCCCTCAGCTGGTCCTCCACCATATCCCCCATTTTTCTGGTCATATAGTTATAGGTGTCGATAAGATCGCCCAGCTCGTCGTGATACTGAGGGCTTTCCATGGGAGCAAGTGCTCCTTCTCTCACTTTGCTCATCTGATGGATGACAGACGATATCCTGTTTGTGATGGAATGGGCCAGCATATGAGCCGCCACTGTGGCGAACAGAAGAATACCCAGATACATCAGCATGTATTCCAGCATGAGCATATTACTCTGCTGGATAAGCGGATCCGCGGGAAGCACCGTCACCATGAACCAGCCCGGCTGTTTGATACTGTAAAATCCCGCATATACCTTTTCATCAATGATATTTCTTTCGATAAAGTTATTGGAGGACATGAAGGAATCTTCAATGGTTTCATAATCCAGCCAGTAAATACCCGCCAGAGAATCGTTGGAAGATGCTACCATAGCGTTTCTGTCATTCATGATATAGGAAACACTTCCCGCCAGGGTGAGATTCTCCCTTAAGATCTCGTCAAACCGGTCCGAAGAAAAATACACAGCAATGTAGGCCTGATACGAATGCTGCTGATGATAAAAGGTCGTGGAAGTGATATACGCCATATCCCCGAACTTTTCTCTTTCCTGGCTGCCGAGATAAAAAGCAGGGCAGAACAGTTCGGTCTGCCCCGTCCCCTGAAAGATCCCGTACCAGTACCGTCCTTTCGCACGGCTCATCGGGGAAAAATAGTCTTTTGTAAGCTCATCGTCAAAGAGAGCTATGGAATCCATGGGAAAATCCATATATATCTGAAGTCCTGTGACCGTACCTTCATCCATAAGTTCCTGCACGGCAGCGCCAAACTCCCTTGCCTGCTTTTTGCTCAAAAGCACCTGCGAGGGAGCGTTCACCGGCTCATGGAACAACGCCTGATACAGAGGCTGTTCCGTGATTTCCTCATACGCGTCCAGAACATTCTGCACATTCTCCTCGATCAGCGGAGCCGTTTTTGACGAAGAATCCTGTTCCTTTCCGATCGTGTAGGAGACTACCATATCATAAAGTCTGCTGTAGAAAAAAATCCCGATCATAAGTACGGGGATACTTACTGCCAGTATCAGCACTATCGTGAATTTTGACTGCAGACTCATATCGCCGTATGACTGGCGGAATTTACGAAAAGGACCTTTCATTGCAAATTCTTCTCCCTGTATTCCGATGGTGATAAACCTGTATGTTTCTTAAAACTTTTTCCGAAGTAATTACCGTCGCTGTATCCGACTCTGGAAGAAATATCGGAAATCTTATAGCGCGAGTCCTGAAGAAGCTGTTTTGCCTTTTCCATCCGGTACTCCGTAATATACTGATTCAGTGTATGGCCTGTTTCATTTTTAAAGAAAGTACATACATAGGATGCTGACAAAAACACATGCTCACTGATATCCTTTACAGAAAGCGTCTCCTTCATATAATTCTGACTGATATACTGTTTGATCAGAAAAATCGTAGGATTTTCCTGGGCGGCGCCGGCCGCGTCCCAGAAAAATTCTCCGGTTTTATCCGCAAGTGTCTGATGCAGTTCCGAAAATGTAAAACATCCCGCAATTGTTTCGGCAATACTTTCTGTTTTATCTGAATCCGGCACCTTCTGCTGTCTCCGCGCCTCCTCCAGGCAGAGAAACAGCCGGTAATACAGATCCTTGACCGGATTCTGCAGGATCCGGCGGTTTCCGGCGAACACTCCTGACAGGCTGTCCAGGATCGCCTCCGCCGCCTGTTCATTTCCCGAAAGAAGGGCGTCCGCAAACTCCTTTTCCGGAGACGGCATGACAAACTCGCCGTAAGCTGAAGATCCGTCGTCGTCCCCTCCGGTGATCAGCGTATTTTCCGGAAAGAAAAAACTGCTCTGCAGCAGGATCACCGCCGAGGCGTAGGACTGATAAGCTTTGGATACGCCGCACACAGTCTCCCCTGCAGCCATGGAAAATCTCACAAAAACCGAAAAGTGTTCCCGCAGAAAATCGCCGGCTGCTTTGATCCCCTGCACGGATGGTTCCGTCTGGCCGAAAAGGAAATATACGAGATACTGCATTCTCTTCTCCGTATAGATGCATCTCATGTGATACTGTTCGAGAAAATCCGCAAATTCTTTATATACTTCCGCAAAAGAAGGCGCGTCCGGACGCATGAGATCATCCATTTTTACAATAAAAGCAGTAAAACAGGTCCCGCCGTTCATGGTAAGATTCAGTTCTCCGGCAAGCTTTTCCACAGCACTGTCACCGGGATTATAAGGCGTCGTCAGAAGAAGAGCGAGACGGGAAGCCGTTTCCATGGATTTCAGATCCTCGCCCCTGCGGGAATGGATCTTCTGCATATAGGTATCTCTGGCCTCCCGGACGGCGTCTCTTATCTCGTCAGGGTTCAGAGGCTTTTCTATGTAATTGACTGCTTTCAGTTTAATAGCAGCTTTCAGATATTCTTTGTCAGAATACCCGCTCATAAAAATCGGAACCGTATCCGGCAGGATTTTTTCCAGACGCTCCAGCATTGTGATCCCGTCCATGCGGGGCATGCGGACGTCGCAAAGTATGATCTCCGGTCTGTGCAGACGCGCGGCCTCCAGCCCGTGGACTCCATCGTCCGCCTGGAGCACCTCGTCGATCCCAAGGGATTTCCAGTCCAGAGAAGAAATCACGCCTGTACGCGTCAGTTCTTCATCATCTACGATCAGAAGCTTCATGACACCCTCCTTTTTGCATTCAGGACTCGCTCCGGCTCAACCGCCCGGCTTTAAGCTTTTTCAGTATACGGCTGCAGATCTCCTGGCAGCATGGCCGGCGGATTTCATTAAACAGACGGTTCACTCTGTCTCTCTCATTATCCATAAAATCTTTTTCCATCAGAAGACAGGAGAGAAACTCATCCATAGTTTCCGGTTTCGGACCCGGAGTCACTTCGTCATAATCAAAATTCATTCCCCGCCCCTCAAGATACCGTTCCCTGTCATAGGGCAGAAAGATGATTGGATTGCCGGTAAGCAGGTAATCAATGTAAATGCTGGAATAATCGGTGATGAGACAGTCGAAAATATCAAGCATGCCTGTAACATCATCCGCCTGCTCTTCTCCCAGGAACCGGATCCTTTTTCCAAGATAAGAATCCGCCGCGGATTTTTCCGCAATATGGGTCCGGATAAACAGGATCATCTTCTGCTCCTCCAGAAAATCCTCCATCCGCTCTCTGTCAAAATCCGCAAAAGGGAACAGTCTGACCGCCCCGTAATCCCGGAAAGTGGGCGCATACAGTACTGTTTTCCTGTATTCCGGAAGATCACCGTATATTTCCTTCAGGATCTCCTGCCTGTCCTTTTTTTCAAACATCCCGTCGTTCCGTGGCTGTCCCCAGACTTTGATCCTGCTCTCCGGAACGGAGAAGCTTTCTGCCATCAGCGGTACCAGAGCCCGTGACGTGGTAAGGATACAGGTATAGTTGTCCGAAAAAATCTTTTTAAAATAGAGTCGGGATATCTTTCCCAGATTAGGATCCAGAAGAGCGATTTTTTTCAGCGGAACGCCGTGCCAGAGATTAACGATCATCCTGCCCTTCAGAAGTCCTGTGGCATAAACAGGAAGGCCCGCGGAGGTAAACCAGACTCCCGCTCCCAACGCGCGGCGCATTCCGTCCGCCGTTTCAGTTTCAATGAAGTACTGTCCGCCGTATTTTTCCGACAGCCTCTGCCTCAGTCCGGCGTCATTGATCACAAAAAGCGGCGTCACTTCCGGCACATGGTCTTTCACATATTCAAAAAGATATCTGGAATTGTAATTGTAATGACTGTTGTCTGTAGAAGAAAACACCCACACAAAGGGATCCGGCCGGACGCCTCCAAAATGCGAGAGAAATTCCCCTTGCAGAAGATTTTTTACTTTTCCCATCTGTCTCTCTTCTTTCCTTATTTGTATTTCCAGAGGCCGTGAAGGGCGTAGGAAACAAAGAACACCGCGCTCTGCAGGATATTATAGCCCATATACCGGTACACCCGGTAAGTCATAACCGCCGATTTTCCCTTGTTTCTCGACTTGCTGTTTTCTGTGAGGCGATATTTGAGATAGGGTTTATTTATTCCCGCCGCCGGTCCGTAATGCTTCAGGATCTTCAGCCATGTGAGATAATCCTCATGGCTGTCGTCATGCTCCATGGGAAACATAAGAGCAGCCTCCCTCTTTACCAGCACCGACGAACAGTTAATGCTGTTGTGAGCCAGCAGATCACGATAATGAATAACCGCCTTCACCGGGATATATTTCCCGGCGGAAGTTCCGTCGGGATTCATCAGTTCTCTTCCGGTAGAGCAGAGTACGCTTCCTGTCCGCCGGAGAAGTTCCAGCTGTTCTCTCAGTTTTCCCTCCGCCCACCAGTCGTCCGCGTCAAGAAAAGCGATATACCGGCCTTTTGCTTCCCGGACGCCCAGATTACGGGAACCTGCCGCCCCAAGATTCCGGTTGTTCCTGAAATAACGGAAACCGCTTTTATCTCCGTAGGAATTCAGTATTTCTTTTGTGTTATCTGTAGAGCAGTCGTCGATCACCAGAAGTTCCAGGGGAACATCCTGGGCATATACGGAATCAACTGCTTTTTTTATATAAGCCGCGCCGTTATATACCGGCATAACAACTGATACCAGCGGCTGTGTCATAATAAACTCCTTCCCGGTCTGCTTACTGAATCTCTGTTTCCTCTGTACAGTCCAGCATCTCGGCGATCATATCTTCCACCATCTGCGCAGACTCCCGGTTCATTTTCTCATAATCCAGGCAAAGCGTCCGGACTTTCCCTTCCGCAAAAAGCCTCATCCCCTTCAGGATCCCTTCCTCCGTGTTTTCTAGAAGAGTTCCTCCGTGTTCCGTAAGGAATCCATGAGGACCGCTTACGTCGCAGGCCATTACCGGCACGCCCAGCGTATCTGCCTCCAGCATTACCAGCCCCTGCCCTTCATAATAGGAGGACAGGATAAAAAGGCTGCATTTTTTTAAGACCGGCATGGGATTCTGCATGGAACGGATCAGTATGATATGATCTCCTGCCGCCAGGGAACGGGCGTGTCTTAAAGTATCTTCATACAGTTCACCGCTTCCGCCGATAACGATCAGCCAGGTATCCGGATGCTCCCTCCAGTACTGGTCAAAGGCGTTCAGCAGACGGTCGTGCCCTTTTTCCGGCGAAAAACGTCCCATGCTTATAAATCTGGCGTCTTTATTATCCAGCACTGCCAGCAGCTCTTCTATCGTACAGTTCGCCAGAGTCTCCGGCCCGAAAACCGGTTCCGCCTCCGCCTTCTTAAGGACGCTTCTGTAATCGTGGCAGTTCGGTATCACAGTTACCCGTCCCGGATCCCCGCCGATGCCTTCCACAACAGAATCCAGAAGATCGCCGCTGACCACCGTCACCCGGTCATAGGTATTATAAGCTTCCTTAAGAATACAGGGATTCTGGTTGCCCCTGGTGGCGATCTCACGCATCATGTCATTATGCACCCATATAATCTTCGGGCAGGGCGCCTCTTCCAGAAGCGAAGTCACATAGGCTTCATATCCGTTATAATGGATTACAAGAGAAAATTCCGTTCCGCCGAAATGTTTTCGCCACTCCCGGCGGTAAGCCTTGTGCACCCGTCTCTCAGCCCATGGGGAAGAGGAGCCTTTCATTTTGCGCATAAGGGCGTACATGGTAAGAAAGTCCATATTCATCTCGCTGCCCATGGGAAAGATTCCCAGTTTCTCCGGCAGTTCGTCCAGTTTTTCCTGATGTTCTTTTGTATATAAAGTCCGGAAAGAAAGAAAATAATTATACTTATCCAGATCCATTTCCGAAAGCAGGGAACAAAGCGCTGTAGTAATCCCGTTCTGAGCCAGATCGCCTCCGTAGATCAGGATATTTTTCTTTCCGTTTCCTGTGTATTTTTCCATACGGCAGCATTTTTCATGAAGAAATACCTGGCGGCAGATCTTCTCTGCTCCGTGGCCGTCCTCCCAGGTGGCGTATTTTTCCATAAAAGCAGCGTCCGGGATTCCTCCGCCCCTGCGGATACAGCCGATCACCTCCGCCGCGTCTTCTGTATAAAGGAAAGGATATTCCCCGATATCCTCATACATCCCCCGTCCGTTCTCATATTCTCTGCGGTCGTAGGCAAAAAGGATGACCGGTTTCCCGGCGTTGGCAAAATCATAAAATACGCTGGAATAATCTGTGATCAGCGTACTGCACAGGCTGAGACCCTCATAGGTATCCCACTGCGCAGGAAAAGTCCTGATATGACGAAAGCCGTCAAAATTCTCACTTCCATGGAGAAAAGGATGAAGTTTGACCAGCAGCACTTCGTCATCGCGAAGGCCTTCATCCCATATCTTCAGATGTCTGTTCAGAACATCCATATACTTCCCGTTATCCACACTGTCCACCAGGCCCCGGAAAGTGGGCAGATACATGATGATCTTTTTCTTTTCCAGGCCCTCTTCTTTCAGAAGCCGGCACTGCCTCTCTCCAGGTTCACTATAGAAAATATCATTCCGGGGATAGCCTTCATGGAGAACCGTTCCTCTGTAAAGAGCGGGCAGCATATAGGCGCGGGACATGATCTCTTCCATGAAACGGTTTGGAAAAACCAGATAATCGGAATCCAGCAGGTTCCTGAGGACGTTTCCCATGCTCACCGCTTCAGGCCGGTTGTCCCGTCCCATTTTTTTCAGGGGCGTGCCGTGCCATGTATTCAGATAGATCTGTCCCTCTTTTTTTATGAATCTTCCCGGGAAAGTGGTGTCGTTCACCAGATATCCGGCCTGGCTGAGAGCTTTATAGTAGGACAGAGATCCTGTGCGCACAGTGCGGGAAACCCGGATCCCGCTGCGGCGGAGTTTTTCCCGGATCTCGTCCTCCGCGCCGCGATGAACAGAAAGCACCAGCGTGAATTCCCTGTAGGCGTCTTTCTGAAGTTCTTTCAGGATAGCGAGAATATTACTCTCCAGAGCTTTTCCGCTGCGGGATTCCAGAAGGATCATGTTTTTTTTCAGTTTTGTCTTCTCATAGAATGTATTGTACAACGGATACCAGGAACCGTTTTTCAATTTTTTCTTTACCTTGTCTGCGAATCCCATATGACAATGTCCTCTCACTATTTCGCCACCGCTTCATTCCAGGCGATTTTGCTGTCTCTTTTAACATCATTAATACATTTATGATATCAAATGGGGTTTAAGGTGTCAACGGGCGGGCCTGATTACATGGGCTGCCTGAACACACAAAAGCTGCCGCATTTCTGCGGCAGCTTTCGTTGAATATATGTGTGTAAAACAGTAGAATGGTGTCAATGACACCCCCTGAAATATCAGGCTTTATAAATCTTGATTCCGAAGGATTCGTGGATCGTGGTTCTTGCTTCCTCGATCGTTTTGAACTCTCCGGCTTTCAGCATCTGAGCTGTGATGTTGCCGATCGCGGTCGCCTCGCCCGGGCCGGCGTGAACTTCCTTGCCTGTAGCTTTGGCTGTCAGCTCGTTCAGATATCCGGCGTTGGAACCGCCGCCTACCACGTGGATACGGCTGTAGGTCCTGCCGGTCATCTCCTCCAGCTCTTTTGCCGTCTTCGCGTAGCAGTCCGCAAGGCTGGCATAGATCACCGTTGCCAGTTCTCCCAGTGTTTCGGGAACTTTCTGACCTGTTCTGCGGCAGAAATCTTTTACTTCCTCTGTCATATTATCCGGAGAAAGGAAACACTCGTCGTTGGCATCCACTCTGGACGGGAAATCCTTGGCTTCCTCGGCCATTGAGCAGATTTCCGCAAAGCTGTATTTGTCATTGAGCTCATGACGTACAGACTGGATCATCCACAGGCCCATGATGTTCTTCAGATAACGGAAACGTCCCGCGTATCCGCCCTCATTTGTCAGATTCATCTCGCAGCTCTTCTTAGAGCAGTCAGGCGTCTCTCTTTCCAGTCCCATGAGAGACCATGTGCCGGAGCTGATATAGATAAAGTCATCATCATTTGCCGGAACCGCCAGTACAGCAGAGCCAGTATCGTGTGTAGCCGGAGCCACAACTTCCAGATCATAGCCCACTTCTTTCTGAAGTTCCTCAGAAAGATGTCCGATGCTTGTTCCCGGCATAATCAGCTTCTGGAAGATCTTCCTGGGATATCCAAGCATATCGATCAGCTCATAATCCCAGTCCTTGGTGTAGGGATTCACAAGCTGTCCTGTAGTTGCCTCTGTGTATTCGCAGGTCTTCTGTCCTGTAAGAAGATAATGGAAGTAATCCGGCACATGAAGAAGTGTTTCCGCCTGCTCCAGATATTCCGGATGCTGTTTCTTCACTGCCATCAGCTGATATATTGTATTGAAGATTGCTTTCTGGATACCTGTTCTTGCGTAGAGATCTTCAAGAGAAATGATCTTATAGACTTCCTCATCCATTCCCTCTGTACGGTGATCTCTGTAACCTACTGTGTTGCCAAGAACATTGTCGTCTTTGTCCAGAAGTACAAAGTCAACGCCCCAGGTATCAACGCCCATACTTACAGGCACTTTGCCGATCTCTTTACATTTCTTCATTCCGGCAACGATCTCTTTAAACAGGCGGTCAAACTCCCAGCAGAGTTCTCCGCCTTTTTTTACCATACCATTCTCAAAGCGGTATACTTCCTCCAGCTCCATTTTGCCGTTCTCCATGTGTCCCAGGATCAGACGTCCGCTGGATGCTCCGATATCTACCGCAAGATAATATGTAGCCATTATGAAACCCTCCTAAATGTGTAAATATTCACAGAAAACCCCTTTCGGCTGTTCGCTGTGTTTACTTTATTTCCCTTATGTAATAATAACATATTCCAACTATATTCATCAAGTATGAAGAGTTCTGTTCACATAAAAATGTCTCTCCGATTACACGTACATTTTTCTATTAAAATATCCCCAGAGCTGCCTCTGGGGATATTTTCTATCTGCATCCGCACAGCCTTATTCGTCTGATCTGTGCGGACACCATGTCAGAAGCCGCGCTTCCTCAATGTTTCCTGTCTGATTATTCAATTAGTCGTACAGGTTCGGAGCGATCTCTTCGTCTTCCATGTTTGTAGCGTCATACCAGTAACCGTCTGTCGGAACATCCTGAAGCTCCTGGCCGTTAGCTGCTGCTGTCAGAGCGTAGATTGCATAGTAGCCCATCATCAGAGGAGACTGTGTAACGGCACCGATGAATGTACCATCAGATACAGCTGCTTTAATGATAGAACCAGCGTCGAAACCAACACCAACAACGTCGCCGTTAGCCGGGTCAGATCCAAGTACGTTCAGGTTGGCATTTGCTGCAAGAACACCCTCTGCTGCAACCTGGTTGGAACCGAAGATTGCGATGCAGTTTTCTTTTGAAAGAATTGACTGTGCCTCTGTGGAGCAAAGCTCTACAGTTGTCTGTGCCGGTACTTTTACTTCAATAACAACATCTGCGTCTGCTTCTTCAGCGTCTGCGCCTGTTGCTGCGTTTACATAGAACTCGTTACCTGTAACTGCAACTGTCTTGCCGTCTGCCTGAAGCAGTTCGATCATCTTGTCGATGAATCCTGTACCACGCTGCTGAATGTTCTGAGCGGTTGCATCCTGGTTAACTTCACCAATGATAACCTGTCCGTCTGCATTTGCAATAACGTCTTTGATCGCATTGTACATATTTTCAGCTGCAACTGCGCCTGCCTGTGCGTTATCGGTAGCAACGTTGCATACAACGGATCCTTCCGGAGCGTTGTCAACACCGGTATCGAAAGTAACAACCGGGATTCCCTTGTCAGCGCACTCCTGAAGCGCATCCAGTACGGAAGAGGTATCGCATGCTGCAAGACCTAATCCAACAGGATTGGAGCTGATCGCTGTGTTGATCATGTTAACCTGGTCAGCAATATCAGATTCGCTGTTCGGTCCCTGAGGTGTATAGGTAACGCCCAGTTCTTCAGCAGCTTTCTTCATACCTTCCTGAGCTGCATCCCAGTATGTAGACTGGAAAGATTTAACCATCATCGGGAACTCATAAGCTTCGTTGGCTGTAAGTCCTTCAAACTGTGCAGTAGGATCATCCGCTGCTTCTGCGTCGCCAGCTTCTTCAGTAGCTGCTTCTTCAGCGTCTGCTTCTTCTGTGGTCTCTTCCTCAGCGTCTGCTTCCTCTGTAGCTTCTTCCTCGGTAGCTTCCTCTTCAGTAGCTTCCTCTGCAGTTGCTTCCTCTGCTGTGTCCTCTGCTGCCAGAACCGGAGAAACAGTCATACCGCTCACCATAGCTGCGCAAAGACCTAACGCGATCAGTTTTTTCACTTTCATGATTTTTCTTCCTCCTTGAATTATATAGTTTTTATGATGATTCGCCGGATGCAAAGCACCCGGCGCTTCACATACATTAAATAGATAACAGATTATAAATTATACTGCTCTTTTCTTTTCTTTCAGGATATCGATCAGTACCGCCACGATCAGTACGATACCTGTGATGATCTGCTGCCAGTTTGCCTGAAGGCCGATATAGGGAAGGCCTGTCTTCAGAAGCATGATGACAAAGATACCTACAAACGTACCGAGCACGGAACCGTATCCTCCGGAAGCGGCAACGCCGCCTACGAATACGCCGCCGATGGCGTCCATCTCAAGGCCTGCGCCTGTACCGGGCTGTACGGTAGGTGTAACAGCCGCATATGCGATAGCAGCAAGTCCTGTGAACAGACCGCATACCACATATACCATTACGTGATAGAACTTCACGTTGATTCCGGAAAGAGCCGCCGCCTCTTTATTGGAGCCGATAGCGATGGTGTAACGTCCGAACTTCGTGTGGAAAAGGACGAATTCCATCAGGAGAACCAGAATGATCATCCACAGGAAACCTATGGGATAACGGTCTGCGCTTCTTCCTGTTCCTACTGTAATCTTGAAGATGGAATGGAACCATCCGCCTTCCTGTGTCAGAGCCGGCCACGGTGTGGCGCTGCACAGTGAACCTGCGCCTCGGGTGATCATGCAGGTACAGAGGGTTGCCAGGAACGGAGGAAGGTTCATAACTCCGATCAGGACACCGTTCAGTGTACCGACAATAAGTCCGAGAACAATGCACAGCAGCATCGCTGCTACAACCGGCCATTCATTACTTCTGATCATGGTTCCGGCGATCAGTGCGTAACACACCATACCGGTTCCGATGGACAGGTCAACACCGCCTGTGATAAGCGGGAAGGTAACACCGATGGCCATCAGAAGATCATAGTATGAGAAGTCCAGCATACTGAGGATTGTACTGTACTGTCTGAATTCTTTACTCAGAATTGAGAAGACAGCAACCAGTGCAATGATAACCAGCACAACAATAAATCTTTGATCACTTAAAATACTTTTCTTCTTAGTCATGACTTTCCTCCTTAATCGATATTCCTTGTGGCCTTGGTCATAATGTTTTCCTGGGTAGCTTCGGAAATATCAATATCTCCTGTCACTTTACCCTCGCACATGATGATGATACGGTCACTCATTCGGAGAACTTCTGTCATTTCAGAAGAGATCATGATGATTGATTTGCCTTCTGCTGCCAGTTTGTTCATTAACTTGTAGATTTCGTTCTTGGCTCCGACGTCGATACCTCTTGTGGGCTCGTCGAAGATCAGGATATCACTGTCACGGGTCAGCCACTTGGCGATAACCACCTTCTGCTGATTACCACCGGAAAGGTTTACAACCAGCTGATCCGCATTGGGCGTCTTTGTAGCAAGCTCCTGGATGTATTTCTCTGCGACCTTTTTCTCTTTGCCCTTGTTGATGAGTAGGCCGCTGGTAAACTGCTCCATAGTAGCCAGGGTTGTATTCTCGCTTACAGATTTCTGTACAACGCATCCATATCTTCTTCTGTCCTCTGACAGATAACCGATACCATATTTAACAGCATCCTGAGGACTGTTGATGGTCACCTCGCGGAGCTGTCCGTCTTTTCCTCTGATGGAAATCTTTCCGCTCTGCTTTGGATCCGCTCCGAACAAGGCTCTCGCCGTCTCGGTACGTCCGGCGCCCATCAGTCCGGAGAATCCGAGGATTTCACCCTTTCTCAGCTCAAAGCTTACGTCCTGGACCATCTTTCCTGCATTCAGATGTTCTACCTTCAGGACTACAGGAGCGTCCGGTGCAACCATGCTGTGCTGTTTCGGATCTTCGTAGATCACTCGTCCGACCATCATATTGATGATATCTTCTTTTGTACTGTCCTTTGTGATCAGAGTTCCCACATAGCCTCCGTCTCGCATGACGGTTACTCTGTCGGTGATCACCTTGATCTCATCCATACGGTGTGAGATATAAACGATTCCCAGTCCCTTTTCACGGAGGTCACGGATAATGACGAACAGATCGGCGATCTCTTTCTCTGTCAGCGCTGCTGACGGCTCGTCGAAGATGATAACCTCCGCTTTATGTGAGATTGCTTTCGCGATCTCGCACATCTGCTGTTTACCTACTGTAAGGTTCTGCATCTTCTCTCTCGGATCGATCTCGATATTCAGATCCTGGAACAGCTTCTTGGAGTCCTCGATCATCTTCTTGTCATCGATACGGAAGCCCTTCTTCGGCTCGCGTCCGATGAAAATATTCTGGGCAACGGTCAGGTCGCCTACCATGTTCAGCTCCTGGTGCACGATAACAACGCCCGCATCCTGAGCTTCTCTTGTATTGTGGAATTCCACTTCTTTTCCCTTATAGGTAATGGAACCGGAATCCTTCTGATAAATACCGGTAAGAACTTTCATAAGAGTGGACTTGCCGGCGCCGTTCTCTCCCATAAGCGCATGTACTTCGCCGCGTTTCACTTCGAAGTTAACGTGATCCAGGGCATGAACTCCAGGAAAGGACTTATCAATGTCCTTCATAGTTAAAATAACTTCACCCATTGTCGCATCCTCCCTCCTGATCAGTTCTTTCTGCGTCTTGCAGAAACGTCAATGTAAACTGCGATGATAACGATGATACCGGTAATGATCATCTGCTGTCCTTTACCAAGGCCGAATGCCATGATGCCCTGCTGAAGAAGAGAAATGATGAACACGCCGATCACCGTACCGCCGATGGAGGCAAGACCGCCAACCATTGACGTACCGCCCATTACGCAGCCCGCAATCGCTTCGTTGTTGTACTGGTCGCCGTATCCCGGCTGAACAGTAGTATATGTAGCAACAAAAAACAGAGCGCCGATTCCGACCAGAAGACCGCAGATCATGTATGCGAGCATTCTCCACTTCTTCGTATTGACGCCGGAAAGACGTACCGCCTCACTGTTGGATCCGAGGCACAGGATATAACGTCCCGGCTTCGTGTTGTAAAGCACGATTCCGCAGATAACCGCAACAGCAAGGAAAATGATCAGGCCTACCGGGAATCCGTTTACGGATACGATGTTTCTGAACCAGCCGTTTACCGGGTCAGAACTCTGAGGCCAGCTGACGGACTGTGTCTTGGTAAATACTGACGCGATACCTTTCGCAATGTTCATGGACGCCATGGAAATAATGAACGGCGGCACAGACATATAAGATACCATCCATCCGTTAAAGGTTCCAAACGCAAGACCGATAAGCACGCAGAGAACCATGGCAAATGCCATGGGAACACCGTAGCTTGTCATGCAGTATCCTGAAACCAGGGCACAGCAGAACATAACCGGTCCAATGGAGAAATCAATTCCTCCTGTGGCAATAACGAATGTTACACCAAGTGAAAGAAATCCCAGGAAGTACACATAGTTCAGAGTAGATCTGATACTGTCAGCTACCGGGAATTTGCTTCCGAGAACCGCCCTGAACGCCACAAACATGAGGATCAGGATGCACACGAGCAGGATCCTGTTCAGGCCAAGTTTCTTAACAATTGGATTTTGTTTCAGCTTTTCCAATTTTCTCCCTCCTTACGTTTTATACACCGCTGTGTTTCCTCTATCATACCTTGAATCAGGGTGAAAATGTAATAGAATATCTTACAAAAAAAGGTTAAAAATTTACTGTACTGTAAATTTTTAACCTTTTATATTTTCAGTCTATTTCGCCATTTGTGCCTGTATTTACAGCTGTTTCGGACGTTTTCAGGGTGTTGAAGGGGAAAAGAAGTTTCTCGATCTCACCGGTATACATATTCTCCGGCGTCACCAGTTCGCATCCGGAATTTACATCCGTCTCATATTCCTCTCCCCTGAGCATGCGCATGGTCTCGCGGACCCCCACATACCCCATCTTAAAAGCCTTCTGCACCACGATCCCTTTAAATACGCCGTGCTCCATCAGCTGCACGGCCTCCTGGGAACTGTCTATGCCCACCACCATGATCTGGTCTTCCATACCTGCCTCTTTCACAGCACGGGCGGCTCCTACAGAAGAATATTCGTTCATACCTGCGATCATTTTCAGGTCTGGATATTTTTCCATAAGTTCCATTGTGAGGGAGTAGGACTTTTCATAACTGGAATCACAGTAAACCACATCTGTGATGCCCTCTTCCAGATCTCCCAGACCTGCGCGGAACCCTTCTTCTCTTTCCACAGCCGTGGAAACACCTTTTACATGTGCCACCACCGCGATCTGGTCTCCCGGATCCAGAAGTCCCGCAGCAAATCCGCCCAGGATCTTTCCGGCTTCTATATTATCTGTGGCGACAGTGATATCCTGGATATCCTGTTCCGTATAGGAATCCACGAAAACAACATGGATTCCTTTCTCCTTCGCCTCCCGGAGAAGCCCATCGGATTCTGTAAAACTGGAGGGCGAAAAAAGGATCGCGTCCGGTTCCATTTCGATAGCTTTTTGCAGGAATCTGTTCTGGCCCTCCACATCGTTCTCATCCTCCGGCGCCATGATCTCAAGTTCCGCATGATATTCCTGCGCCGCCATCTCTGTTCCCAGGATCAGGGACGACCAGAAATCATTGGTCCCGTCGATCACTTTCGGGATATAAACCAGGGAATAACTCCTGTTTTCTCTCTCTTTTCTTCTTATATAATATCCGGCGCATATAGATACCGCCAGGACGATCAGCGCTCCGGCAATTATCCATTTTTTATATTTTTTCACTGCTGTCCTCCTGATTTCCCGGTATGGTGATCGTAGCCGTCGTTCCCACGCCCACTTTACTTTCGTAAGTAATACCGTAAGCGCTTCCATAATACAGCTGCAGACGCTTCTGTACGTTATAGACACCCACGCCATTGGACTGATAGTTTACTTTGTGCCTGTCATAGATGTGCGCCAGCGTTTCCTCATCCATTCCCACTCCGTTGTCGATCACCTGAAGCACTGCGTTTCCATTCTTCATAAATCCTTTTACTATAAGAAGGCCCTTGCTTTCTTTATATTTCAGTCCGTGATAGATCGCGTTCTCAATGACCGGCTGAAGAACTAGTTTGATCAGATTAATATGAAGGATTGCCGGATCCACATCGATCTGGAATTCCATCTTATCCTTATAGCGCATTTTCTGTATGGTGAGGTATCCTCTTGCATACTCCACTTCCTGGGCAATGGGGACGACTTCGTCCTCGTTGCTGATACTCTGGCGAAGCAGCCGGGCAAGAGAAGCCGTCATCAGTACGACCTCTTCATTCTTTTTCCCTTCCGCCATCCAGATGATAGAGTCAAGGGTATTATACAGAAAATGCGGATTGATCTGAGACTGAAGGGCTTTCAGCTCGCTCTTTCTCTTCGCTTCCTGGTCCCTCACATTCTGATCCATCAACTCTCGGATCCTGCGTGTCATCACATTGAAGGAACGGGTCAGACTCCCGATTTCATTTTCCGACGTTTCCACAACGTCTGGAATATCAAAATCTCCCTCCTGCACCCTGGCCATGGAATCCCTGAGTCGCTGGATGGAACTGGTGATTGTTCCCGCGATAAATCTGGTGAGGAAGAGCGCCACGATCACAAGGGCAGCGGCAATCAGCACATAGATACTCTGGGCTTTGTTGCTCTCCTTAAGAAGCTCGTCCACATTCACACAGTCCACAGTTGTCCAGCCGGTCTTCACGGACCGGGACAGGGTATAAAGTCTCTCGTTTTTTCCTTTGCCGGTCAGCACGGTATCAGAGTTCGCTTCCAGGATCAGACTGATATTTTCCGTCTGCAGTTCATTGTAAAGCTGCTGCTGCTGGGGATGGTAGACGATATTCCCTTCCGCGTCAAGAATAAAGGCATACCCTCTGTTGCCGATATTATTCTGATCGCAGAGTTCACTGATGGCGGAATAATTCAGATCGATAAAAAACACGCCCGCTTTTTCCACTCCGGAACTCTGATCGCGGATCCCCCTGCTGAGAGTGATCACCCAGGGGCGCTGTCCACTTATGATATGCTGCACATGGGAAGAGGTGAGGCAGACGCTCACATCTGCTTTCAGCGGTTCCGTATACCATTCCTGTGTGGACAGATCCAGATCCGGATTGACAGACTCCCGCCCTTCGTTGATCAGCATCCTCCCGTTGGTTCCGATAATACCGACGTTAAGGATATCGCTGCGGCTGTCCAGGATCGTTTCAAACTGTCCCAGGATCCTTTCTCTGGCCGCGCCCGTATCCCCGCTTCCGAACAGGTACTCCTGCACATCTTCGCTGCTGGATACGATATAGGCGATATTCTCCATATAGTCGATATAGGAATCGATATTCTGATTCATCTGCCGTATGATCGTCCGCGTATACAGCGATGAATTCTCAAAGATCGTGCTGCGGGTAAAATTCATGGACACCAGGGTCACTGTCGCCACAGCCCCCAGTATGAGCAGGGACACTGCCGCGAACATGGCGCTCTGTATGCTTTTGAATTTTCCGATCAGCGCCGCGGCTGGTCCTTTTTCTCTCATTTCCGTTTCTCCCTGGCATATTCCGTAGGTGTGGTTCCCGTCATCTTCTTAAAAGATATACCGAAATAGTGAGGATCCGAAAATCCTACTTTTTCTGCTATCTCATAGTTTTTCATCGTGGTGTTTTCCAGAAGTTCCTTGGCCTTTTCCATCCTTGTGCGGATCAGGACCTCTGTAAACGTCTCTCCTGTCATCTCCTTGAAGATCGTACTGAAATAACTGGTGCTGATATTCAGATACGAACAGATATCGTTCAGGCTGAGGGCCGGATCCATATAATTCTTCTGTATGTAATCCATAGCCAGCCTTGCCTGGCGCTGGCCGCTGGAGCTGTTCATATCTGTCAGCATCTTGAATGTTTTCATCACATATTCCCGGACAATACCGCACGCCCGGTCAAAGGATTTCTGCTCCGTCACCTGATGGAGGAGATCGTCGCGTCCGGCCATGATCTGCTCCATATCCGCCGACACGTCTTCACAGACGCGGTCCACGGTACGTATGATCTGCTGGAGCGCCATGCAGGCTCTGCTCTTTTCCACCATGGAATCTCTTACCGCTGTTTTTATTTCTTCCAGAACATTTTCCGCATCTTCCTGCCGGCCGTTTTTCATCACATCCGCCAGCCTGTCCAGAAGAGGCGTGAGAGAGATATTCTGATCCGGCTTAAGCTCTTCCATATCCAGAAGGAGGCTTTCTCCCAGAAGATACCGGTAACGTATTGCCTTTTCTGCCGTTTCGTGGGAAATGATCAGTTCCTCCGGCTCTTTTACCCATTTTCCGATTCCCACCGACACGCTGATCCCCATAACGTCATGCATGTTTTTCTGTATTTCTCTGCAGATTTCCTTCGTTTTGAGGCTCTGATCCCTGCCCCATTTTTCCTGGAACAGGATGCACACATGATTGCCGCCTTCCTGATAGGCGATTCCGGCGTCCTCTCTCTTCACAATTTCTTCGCTGATATTATAGAGAACAAAAGCCATCAGCGCGCTTTCCTGGCGTTTTACTGTATCCACCTGATACATGTCGGAATACATATCGATATCAAACAGCGCCACCCGGCTGCTTACCGACGCAAGCTCGATCCCCAGGCCATGAAGCTGCTCGATCCCTGTTTTTACATCAATGGTGCAGTTCACAACCGCTTCCAGGGCCTTGGAACGGATCATCTGGGCGTTTTTGCGGTAATTCTCGGAGGCTATGGTGAGATTTTCCATCTTTCTCTTCTCCTGGCGCCTCTGCTCCACCTTCTCCTTCATACGGTTGATCACTTCCGTCAGTTCCACTGCCGTCACCGGTTTCAGAAGATACTCGCTCACATTGTACTGGATGGCCTTCTTCGCGTATTCAAACTCGCCGAAACCGCTGAAGATCACGATCACAACATCCGGATAATGATCGTGGAGAAAATGGCTCAGCTCCATTCCATCCATATAGGGCATGAGAATATCTGTCAGCACGATATCCACCGGGTGCTGCTTTACAAATTCCGCCGCCTGCTGTCCGTTCTCACAGATTCCGGTCAGCTCGCAGTCCAGCCCCGCCCAGTCAATATTTTCCTTTATGGCATCTCTTACAAGAATTTCATCATCTACTAATAAAATACGGTACATCCTAAACAGACTCCTGTTTTTAAAAATTTCAGGACTATTTTAACATGAATTCGGAGATTTGGAAAGAGCCGTCCTTTACCTGCCGCCAGATACAGGCAGCTGGCCGTAAACTAAAAAAGGGAGAAGACACTCCCCAGAGTATTCCGGATTTCAAAAGCCCGGATTCTGCGGAATTGTCTTCTCCCTGTATTTTATTTTTTTAACCGGATATCCGAAGACTTACTGTACGATCACGCCGTCTTCGTCCCAGAGATCATGCCAGTCTTTTGCTCCCTCCCAGAGGAACACCTGGCCTTTTACAAGGCGGTTGCCTTTTTCCAGGGTGCTGATCGTCTTCATCTCTTCCTCTGTCAGCGGATCCTCTGTCACGCATTTCAGATTGTCCGCATAGTGATGTACAGAGAAGGGAATCGCGATCTCTCCTCTCTGGTGAGCCCACTTAAGGGAGACAAGCGCCGTATTCAGGCCGCCGTGAGCCGCCGCGATCTCCTTCATCTCCGGAAGGTCAAGATCTGCCACATCCTCCGGGCAGATATCTCTCTCCGGTCTCCTGGGAGAGCCCAGAGGCATATAGCCAACCGGCTGGATATTGTGAGCCACAAGATAATCAAAGAGTTCCTGCTGCTGGAAGCATACATGCAGCTCCAGCTCGCAGGCTGCCGGCTTGATCTTCATCAGAGGAAGCACAGCCTCCAGCTTGGGAATGGTCATATTGGAAATACCGATATAACGGATCACGCCTTTTTCCACCAGGGCTTCACACTGACGGTAGGTATCCATAAACTCTTCCACACTGAAAGGTCTGGAATCAGGATTTCTTGATGTCACGTCGCATCCCGGAGCATGATAGTTGGGGAAAGGCCAGTGGATGAAATAAAGATCCACATAGTCGCACTTCAGATCCTCGATACTCTTTCTGCAGGCCTTCTCCACATCTCTGTGCATATCGTTCCATACTTTTGTCATAATGAAGAGATCCTTTCTCTCCACCACGCCTTCATCGAAAGCCGCCTGGAACACTTCGCCGATCTGATGCTCATTGCCGTAGCATGCCGCGCAGTCAAACATGCGGTAGCCGCTTCTGATAGCTCCTGCCACAGCCGCGGAAACATCCTCCGCGGAAACTCTATCAGAGCCAAAGGTTCCCATACCGATGCAGGGAACTTCCTCCCCGGAGGGAAGGGTTACTTTCGGCACGATGGCCGGGTTGATGAATTCTGCCATAATGATTCTCCTTCTTTAATGTTTTTTATTTATTGGGGATAGTGTAGTGTGGGAGACAGCGGTCTGCGCCGCGGTATCCCCTGCGGACGCGCTCGACCTGTAACTGTCTTTATAATTTTGTAATCTGTATCTGCGGCAGCAGTCTCTCCATATCCTCCATCACGAAGAACCCTGTTTCTTCCCGCATGGCCGCCGCCGCGGATATCGCGCTGGCTCTTCTCAGGGTTTCCGGCAGGGACAGGCCCTCGCTGATCCCCAGTGCGAATCCGGCGATCATGGAGTCTCCGCATCCCACAGTATTTACCGCGTCGATCTTCGGAACCACCGCCCGGAAAACGCCCTCATCGCTTACGGCAAGGGAGCCGTCCGCTCCCAGGGATACCGCGACGATCTCCACGCCTTTCTGATGTATGGTCCTGGCCGCTTCGATGATCTCGTTAAGATCGTCGCAGGATTTTCCGGTGAGCATCCGGATCTCGTCGATATTGGGCTTGATCATGGAAGGCTTCGCCTCTATTCCCATTTCCAGCAGCTTTCCGCTGGTATCCAGGATCACAGGTTTCCCCGCTTCCTTTACGATCCACACCAGTCTTGGGTATGCGGTTCCGTCAAGTCCTTTGGGAACGCTGCCGGACATGGCCACCACATCCGCGTCTTTCACCAGTTCCCGGAACTTTTCTTCAAATCCCCGGAAGTCTTCTTCTGTGAGGGTAAATCCCGGCTCCAGGAATTCTGTCTGCACATGGTTGACTTCGTCCCAGATATTGATGCAGGAGCGGCTTTCCCCTTCCACATGGTAAAAAGCGCTTTTGATCCCGAAAGGTTTCAGAGCCTCTTCAATATAATTTCCCGCGTGTCCGCCCACAAAACCTGTGGCGACGACTTCCGCGCCGTAGATGGAAGCCGGCTTGGAGACGTTCAGTCCTTTGCCGCCGGGAACATAGGTACATTCCTTTACCCGGTTCACCTCTCCCATCCTGCAGTCGTCCACCACATATCGCTTGTCAATGGCCGCGTTTAATGTCACTGTCAGTATCATTTCAGTCTTCCTCGTTTGATAAAAGAATCTTTCCTTTTACAAGTCCCGGGGTCTTGAAGAGCTGGAAGGCTTCCTGGGCCTGGCTCATGGGAATCTTCTTATAAATAAAGCCGGGGTCGAATTTCAGCTGTCCTGTCGCGAAATAATGGGCCGTCAGTTCCCATTCTTTTCCCGGATAGGGGGCGCTGTAGGACATCCAGGAACCGGTGAGCTTGAATTCCTTCCGGTTCATATTCTCCCACTGGGCGGGAGTGAAAGTCAGGTTCTCATGAGGCGTTCCGATGAAGCAGACATGGGCCTTGTTTGCCGCCAGCTCGAAAGCCATATGCATGGTAGCCACCTGACCTGCCGTCTCGAAGACGAAACCGTATCCCTGATTTCCGGTGATCTCCATTGCCGTCTTCATGTAATCTTCTTTTGTAGTGTTCACAACCTCGTCGGCGCCCAGACGCTGCGCCAGGGCTAAGCGTTCTTCACTGATATCAAAAACAACCACTTTTCTGGAACCGAAGATTTTCGCCCACTGCATGGTAAACATTCCTACCGTTCCGCCGCCCAGGATAGCAACGTACTCGCCGCCCTGATAGTCATTCTGGAACAGTCCGTGAAGAGCTACTGTGGATGGCTCAAACATGGCCGCCTGATCGTAGGGAACAGATTTGTCAAAAGGAACTGCGTTCTGTTCCGGGATCACAACATAATCCGCGTTGCTTCCCTGCTCTCTGGAACCGATGAAGCTGTAGTGCTTGCAGAGAGAATAATTTCCCTTCTGACAGTCTCCGCACTTCATGCAGGGAACCAGGGGAGCGCCGGAAACACGGTCGCCCACTTTCACTTTTGTGACGCCTTCTCCCACCTCCACAACATCTCCGGAAAACTCATGTCCCAGCACTATCGGGTAAAAATGTACGCCATGGTTGAGAACACGGGGAATGTCGGAACCGCAGATACCGGAATATCTTACTTTTACTTTCACATATCCCTTCTTTACCTCCGGCTCCGGAATCTCCTGATATTCCACCCTTTCATTTGCTGTTACTACTGCTGCGCGCATAATGATGATGCTCCTTTCCTGTCTTTGTCATAAGAATTTTGCTACCGTATTTGTCCTGTAAAGGTCTGTCTCAGAAAATCATCTCTCTGTCATCAGAGGTCTGAGCGCTTCATACAGTCTCAAATACGTCTCGTAAGTCCTGTCATAGACTGCCCGGTTCGCCTCGTTTGGCTCGTGTCTTCTGGTTTCCGACACTGTAAGTTTTACCGCTTCTTCATAATCCTTATAGAATCCGGTCCCCACTCCCGCAAGCATGGCCGCTCCCAGAGTGGTCGCCGTATCGGAAGCCGGCACAACGATGGGTTTGCCGGTTATATCGGCTTTGATCTGCGTCCACAGAAGCGAATTTGCCGATCCGCCCATGGCTCTCAGCACTTTCGCTTCCGCTCCGGCTTCTCTGGCCACTTCCAGGTTGTGACGGAGGGAAAGAGCGACTCCCTCCATGCAGGCGCGTACCATATGGCCTTTGGTCTTGGAAAAATCAAGTCCGTAGAAAACGCCTTTTGCATATGGATTCCAGATGGGCGAACGCTCTCCCGCCATGTATGGGAGAAATACCAGTCCGTCGCAGCCGGGAGAAACTTTTTCCGCAATTTCATTCAGCTGATTCAGGGAAGAAACTCCCGTCTCCTCCTTCATCATCCGTTCATAATCCGCAAACTCCCGTTCAAACCACCGCATGACGCCTCCGCCTCCGGTAGTTCCGCCCTGAAGAAGCCACAGGCCGGGCACCACATGGAATCCCAGGATCAGCCGGGGATCCGCTTTGTATTCTTTCGTACAGATACTCATTCCGCCCGCCTGGCCGCCCTGCTCCTGGGTTTCTCCCGGATGGATCACGCCTGCTCCCAGTGTTCCGCAGGCGGCGTCAAGTCCTCCCGCCGCCACAGGCGTACCCTCCGCGAGACCGGTTTCCCGGGCCGCTTCTTTTGTCACCGTACCCACGATCTCATCGCATCCGCGGATCTCAGGAAGAAATTCACGGGGAATACCCAGACGGTCGCACATCCTGTCGTCCCATTTTCCTGTTCTCATGTTGAAACAGTGCAGGCCGTAACCCTGGGACAGTTCCTGCGTCATCTCTCCTGTCAGTTTAAAAGCAATATAACTGTTGGACTGCAGTATCCTGTATGTATTCCGGTAAACCTCCGGAAGATTCTCCTTATACCAGAGAATCTTTGCCGTTGTGTAGGACGGCTGGAGAGAATTGCCCGCTGTCCGGAAAATCTCCTCCGCGCCGATCTCTTCATTCAGCCTGTCGCAGATATCCTGCGCCCTGGTATCCATCCAGATCGGCGTATTGGTAAGAACGTTTCCCCTGCGGTCAACGGCAATGGCAGACCAGCTCTGTCCGTCAATTCCTACCCCTGCGATCTCTTCCGGCAGGATACCCGCGCGCGCTATGCTTCCCCGCACCGCGCCGCACACGGCTTTCCACCATTCCTCCGGGTTCTGTTCCGCCCAGCCTTCATGGGGATAATAAACCGGATAATCGCCGTTCTCCGCCGCCAGGACTCTGCCCGACCTGTCAAAGACGGCAACCTTGCATGCGCTTGTTCCGATATCAATACCCAGTAAATATGATTTCATCATTCTTTTCCTCTTTTATTCTGCGCTGATCTTCAGATACTTTTCCCGGTTCCGGCAGCCTGGTCACGCCTGGTGTTTCCTGTCCGGCGTTCCCGGTTCCCATCCCGCCACACAGCGGACCGATCTGCCCGCGATAATCTCTGTATTCAGCTTCTCTGTCACATATGCTCCCGTGTCCCCGCCGCTTTCCAGACGCTTCAGCATAAGTCCGGCAGCTTCTCTGGCGATCTCCACCGTAGGCTGGGACACGATGGTAAGCTTGGGACTGCAGGCTCTGGCGAACTGAAGATTATCAAAACCGATCACCGACAGCTGATCCGGCACCTGGATCCCCAGTTCATTCAGGCCGATCACAGCGCCCATGGTCATCTCATAGTTTGTGACAAACACCGCCGTCATGTCGGGATTATTTTTCACCAGAGTTTCCAGTCCTCTGACGCCGCCCTGGATCGTATAATCGCCTCTGCAGATCAGGGATTCGCGGAAAGGAATTCCGTGTTTCTCAAAGGATTTCCGGTAACCGGAAAGCCGCTCTTGGGCGGTGGAAATCTCTTCCGGCCCCCCGATGATCCCGATGGTTCTGTGTCCGTTGGCGAAAAACAGATCCATCGCGTCTTCCGCCGCCTTCTCATTATCCACCAGAACGCTGTCGCAAGCGGCTCCCTGTATCTTACGGTCAATGAGCACTACCGGCCGTCCTGTCTTAAGAAATTTCCGGAGGTGTCCTCCCTCTGTGTCCACCGGCATATTGATGATCCCGTCCACACGTTTCCTGCTGAGAAATTCCACCGCTTCCTGTTCCAGCGCCGGATTCGTCCGGCAGTCGCAGACGATGGTGGCGTATCCGTGGTTTCTCAGAATATCCTCCATCTCTGTGATGATCTCCGCGCAGAAAACATTGTTCAGTTCCGGGATCACAACGCCCACTGTCCTGGTGGCGTTTGTTTTCAGCCCTCTGGCGACTTCATTGACTTCATAGTGAAGCTCTTCGATCGCTTCTTCGATTTTTTTCCGGTTTTTTTCTCTGACATTCCCTCCGTTAAAATAAGAGGAAATGGTGGCCAGACCCAGGCCGGTCCTGCGGGCTATATCCTTCATCGTCGCCGCCATATTATTATCATCCTTTCCCCGGATCTTCCAGCTGACCCGTCAGGTATTCCCGTCCGCCTGTGCGGGAGCAGAACTTTATTCCGCTTTTCCGTCGCATCCGCAGACTTTCATGCGGTATTTCACCAGTTCTTTTACCGCCTCGATAGCCGCGCGGCCGTACGCTTTGGGATCGATGGTATTTTCTTTTTCCTCGAATGTTGCTTTCACAGCTTTGGAATAAGCGTCACGGAGCTCTGTGGCAAAATTCACCTTGCACATACCACGTTTCACACAGTCTCTTACGTCATCGTCGCTTAAACCGGAAGCGCCGTGCAGTACCAGCGGAACGTCCACCACCTTGCGGATCTCGCTGAGACGCTCTTTGTCCAGCACCGGAGTTCCCACATAGAAACCATGGGCGGTTCCGATGGCCACAGCAAGTGATGTTACGCCTGTGCGCTCCGCGAATTCTTTTGCTTCCGCGGGATCTGTGTTCGTATCGGCCTCAGCCTCCAGATCGTCTTCCTTGCCGCCCACTTTACCCAGCTCCGCCTCGCAGGGGATATCAAGAGCCTTCGCCACATCCGCAACCTTCTTTGTGAGCCGGATATTTTCTTCAAAACTCAGCTTGGAGCCGTCGATCATCACAGATGTGTAACCTGCGTGGATTGCCCGCATGGCAAGTTCAAAGCTGTCGCCGTGGTCAAGATGGAGACATACGGGCACGGAAGCCTTCGCCGCCTCGGCTGCTACGATGGCCGCATAGGTTTCAACTGTTCCGTATTTCACCGTGGAAGGCGTCGTCTGGATCATTACCGGGGCTTTCAGTTCCTCCGCCGCGGCGATAATGGCTTTTACCATCTCCATGTTCTCCGCGTTAAAAGCTCCCACGGCATATCCTCCCTGCTGTGCTTTCAGAAGCATTTCTTTTGATGTGACAAGTGGCATAATCTTTTCCTCCTGTATTATGTTTTTTCAGGTAACGGGTTTTATTTTTTCAAAACCGAAACGTTTCCGTTTTGTTTTATGATACTCCCTCCGCATCATTTTGTCAACCGTAAAATATTCATCAATTACCGTAAAATATTACCTTGAAAACCTGTTCCGATACAGGTAAATTTTTAAATAGATACGTGTGAAAACAAATATGAATCTGGAGGTATATTAATATGTTAAAAGGAATTCCCGAAATCTTATCACCTGAATTACTGAAAGTATTATGCGAGATGGGCCACAGCGACCGTCTGGTGATCGCCGACGGAAACTTCCCTGTTGAATCCATGGGAAAGAACGCCATCACCATCCGCTGCGACGGTCACGGCGTACCGGAGATCCTGGAAGCGATCCTCAAGGTATTCCCTCTGGACACCTATGTAGAACATCCGGTAAATCTGATGGAAGTTATGCCCGGGGACAATGTAGAGACTCCTATCTGGGATACATACAAAGAGATCATCCGCAAGTATGATGACAGAGGCGACGCTGTTGTAGGCAATATTGAACGTTTTGCTTTCTATGACGAAGCAAAAACCGCATACTGCATCATCTCCTCCAGCGAGAAAGCTCTGTACGCCAACATCATGCTTCAGAAAGGCGTTGTGATCAACGACTGATTTTTACGCATACAAAAACCTGCCGTATTTCCTGGTACGGCAGGTTTTTTTGATTTTCCGGTATCCGGGCTATCCCCCGCGCCGGCTTTATCTTTTTTTGAAATGATAGACCAAAAGAATAATGACCGCGGCTACGGCTGCCAGAACGATCACCGCCGCCGGCTGATAACCGGATCCTCTTTCTGTCTCCGCCCCGCGGCTTACCGCATCCGCGGCCTCTTCCGCTTCCGGCGTATCCGTCACAGCCGGCTCTGCAGCTTCCGGCGTTTCTGCCTCTGCCGGCTCTGTCGCTTCCGGCGTTTCTGTCTCAGCCGGCTCTGTGGCTTCCGGCGTTTCTGCCTCTGCCGGCTCTGTCGCTTCCGGCGTTTCTGCCTCTGCTTCAGTTTCAGACGTTTTCTGCGCTTTCGGCGTTTCTTCCGCTTTCAGCGTCTCCTCTGCTTTCGGCGTCCCGGCTGATCCTGTTATATCTGCCGCTTTCGTTATCCCGGCATCCTTTGCCGGCTCGGCTTCTTTTTCATTTCCGGCCGGTGTTTCTGTCACATCCGTCACAGTTTCCAATTCTGTGTCCTTCGCAGTTTCATTCTCCTGCTCCGGTTTTTCTTCCGTGACATCTTCCATGTTAACCCAGCCGTCCTTTTCCAGAGAATCTGTCATTCCCCAGACGCTTCCGTCCACCATCTCCGCATCCTGCACGATGTGCAGGGTTTCGCCGTTTTTTATTTCATCTGTCCCGGGAACCGGTCCGTATTTTTCTCCCGGACCCTGATAGAGATTGATACCGTCCTCATCAGAATCAACAGTTACATCGTAATCCGTATTATAATTCACATGATCGCTTCCCGCGATATAGAGCTCCGAGTCGATGGCTTCCTGCCGTGACTGCGCCGGCTTCAGATCATCCTCCGGCACATATCCGTACATCCCGTGATATTGCGTATATCCCCAGAGGCGCTTATCCTTCTCGTCCTCCACTTCCCCTTC
>CALWGI010000005.1 GCA_944380045.1 uncultured Blautia sp. | reverse complement strand
AAGAGCCCATACAACCAGCTTAACTGTGATTTTCTTTACCTTTGATTCTTCTTTCATGATCAAACTTCCTCCTTTCCATTAATCAGACGCATGGTGATCAGCGAGATCACAGTGATCAGGATAAACATACCGGATGCGATCGCGGACGCATATCCCATACGGTATGATTCAAACGCATTACTGTACATATAAGTTGCCATCAATTCAGACGCGTCTCCCGGGCCGCCTCCTGTCATAACATAGATCAGATCAAAATATTTCAGAGAACCAACCATTGACAGGATGATCGCGCTCTTGATCGACGGTTTCATCATCGGAAGCGCTACTTTCCAGAAATACTGGCTTCTGGTGGCTCCGTCAATAATCGCCGCTTCATATACGTCTCCCGGCAGGCCGCTGTAAGCCGCCATATAATATACCATATAAAATGGGATAAACTGCCAGCAGATTACAACTGTGATAGTAATAAGCGCCGTGTTCGGATTTCCCAGAAGGTCGATATTTTTCCCTCCGAACATGCGGGAAATAGTGGAAACCAGTCCTGTATTGGCATCGAGAGCGTATTTAAACAGATATCCGATAGCCACAGAGGACATCAGCATGGGAACAAACCATAAGACTTTAAAAACAGTTCCTTTTCTGCCGAGGCGATCCAGAAAAGTAGCAAGAGCCATACCAATAGGCATCTGGATCACAATCGAAAGAACCATAACGATCAGGTTATTTCCAAATGCTTTCCGGAACGTTTTGTCCCCGATCAGTTCTTTCCAGTTGTCTAACGCAATAAATTTCTTTCCTGCAGTGATTCCATTCCACTCATACAAACTGGTCTGAAAGGAATTAAAGATCGGATAGATAATAAAAACAGCTATAAAAAGTAAGGCCGGAATCAAAAATACTGCTGATACTTTTCGGATTTCTTTCTCTCTTTTCTTCACCAGAGAATTTCCTGTCTGCATGTTTTTACCCCCTTTAACGAAAAGAAACCACTACACAGTCCTGCTGTGCTTCCTGTGCAGTGGTTTCTCTGTTATGACTATTACTATTCAGCTTTCGCAAGATAATCCTGCATTGCCTGCTGCATTTCTTTATTTGCTTCCTCAGGCGTGATCAGATTTCCGAAAATTTCCTGAGAGGTTGATTTATGCACTTCTGCAACTTCTGACGGAAGATACTGGTCATACCATAACTGGATGCCCGCCGCAGCGTTTACAGTATCCAGAATTTCCTGTGTCAGTTCATCCTCAGCTTCGAAGTTTTTCAGAGGAACGATCTTACCAAAGCTTTTACGTTCTACCTGCGCCTCTTCGTCCAGAAGGCTCTGAAGCAGTTTAAAAGCTCCTTCCTTGTCTTCGCAGTTTTCAGAAATTGAATACAGGTTATCTCCAACAGTTCCTACGCACAGGGTCTGATCCACGTCAGAATCCTCTAATGCCGGGAAGGGGAAGAAGCCCACATGATCGATAAAGTCAGGATTCTCTCCAAGCACAGTTCCCGGGAACCAGGAGCCCATCAGATCCATGGCAGCCTGTCCGGTATAGAACAGCTGTCTTGCCTGTCCGCTGTCGTCGTCCATACCGTTGAAACCTTCGTTGAAATATCCTTTGTCAACCCATTCCTGGATTTTCTCACCTGCATAAACAAAAGCTTCATCTTCAAAGCTTCCTGTTCCTGCCGCCGCATTCTGGAAGGGTTCCAGTCCACCTTTTCTGGTTGCAAAATACTGATAATACATGGATCCTGTCCATTTTGTAGCATTTGCCAGTGCAAACGGCGCTATGCCTTCTTCTACCAGCTTATCGCAGATAGCTTCCAGTTCTGTGAGAGTTTCCGGTTCTTCCAGGTCATATTCCTCAAATATATCTTTGTTGTAGAAAATTCCGGCCACGGAAATATTTTCTACAGGCATCGCATATATTTTTCCGTCATATGTACACTGCTCAATTCCGGCGTCCACAAACTGGTCTTTGTAATTATCTTTCTCCATGAACTCTGTAAGATCCGCGCACTGGCCTGCTTCTACGTAGTCGATCATTGAAGATCCGCCCCAGTGGATATAAATATCCGGAGTTTCTCCAGCGCTCATGGCCATGGATAATTTCTGTTTGTAGGAATCGTTCTGCATCTGAACGACTTCTACTTCATACTGGGGATTTTCTTCCATAAAACGCTTTGCACTGTTTTCCAGGCAGCTCGCCATGGTTCCCGTCTGGATATGCCAGAGTGTCAGCTTCGTTTTCTCTTCCGCCTGGGTGGGAACAGAGAACAACGCGCTCCCCGCAAGGGCCATTGTCATCGCAACCGCAACTTTTCTTTTCATCTTCATTTTTTGAACCTCCCTCTTTTTTTGTTCGGTTTTTTGATGTTTCTATCTTAGCATTCTATTTCCCGCCATCCTATAGAAATTTTTGTTCATACTCTTGAATTTTTTATCTTTTTGCAGCACGGTGTTATGCAATTTTTCGCTGTCGCAGGACTTTTTTCTGATAGAAAATTAATATTTTCGCTCATCAGTATAAAAAGGCTTACTCTGGAATAAAAAAAGGGAATCACTTCCTGCAAATATAAGCAGGTGTGATTCCCTGAAGATACTTTATTCAATGATTACCGCTGTACCGCTGAAATCTACAGAACTTCATGCAGCACGGAGAGACCATACTCCGCAAGGCTGTGGTCTTCCTCGCCTGTGCCGCCGCTGACGCCGAGACCGCCGATAATGGTATCTCCCACTTTCAGAGGGACGCCGCCGGCAAAGATCACGATCTTTCCGCCGTCCATCTTATCCACTCCGTAGAAAGTTCCTCCCGGCTGGGCAAGGGCGCTCAGTTCTTTGGTGGACATCTTGACAGCCACTGACGTATAGGCTTTCTTTGTAGCCACGTCAAAACTTACCAGAAATGCCCCGTCCATCACATGGACCGCGATAGGGTTCCCGTCCGGACCGCAGACCGCGATCACGGCTTTTTTCCCTCTGCGTTCTGCCTCTTTTTCGATTTTCTCGATCAGCTTCTTCGCGCTGTCCAGACTGATCCTTCCCTGGATCCCGATCCTCTTCAGGACTTCCTGGATCACCGCTTCGTTTGCCGTACTGTTCTCAGTTTCTCCCATTGTTCCCGCTCCGTTTCCGCCGGCTGCAGGAGCCGCTTCCGGTTTCGCTGCTTTGCCCGCCGCCTGTGCGTCTGTGTATCTGGCAAGAACATAGAGATAATCCGCCAGACGGTTCATATATTTCTTTGCCCCGTTGTCCGCTCCGAACTTCACGCTGACCAGCGCCAGCGCGCGCTCCGCTCTTCGCGCCACAGTACGGGCAATATCAATCTCCGCCGAAAGACGGCACTGACCCGGGAGGATGAACTTAAATTCTTTCGGCTGCTGATACAGTGTCTGCAGTCTGTCGATCTCCTGCTCCAGAACCTCCGTCTTGTCATCGGATGTTTTGTAGTCTCTGCTATAAGGATCAGCCACGCCTGCCATCACTGTAATCAGATGTTCCTGAATACTTTCCAGCATATGAACGGCATCCGCGTCTTCCAGCATGGTCTTTACAAGCCCCAGATGACTTGTCAGCTCGTCAATAGTTCCCACAAGCTGGATACGGTCGTCTGACTTGGAGACATTTTTCGTATGGATAAGGTTTGTGGTACCTTTATCTCCGTTTTTTGTGTAAATGTTCATAATGGCTATCTCCTGAAGGTTTACATGTTTCCTTCCTGTCCGTGAACAGGTTTAAAAGGCATTTTTTTCACCGCTCTGGCGCTGTTGGAACCTATATTCCGGCACTGCCAGAACCGCGGCGCGTTCAGTTCAAATACATTTTTTCCTTTGGGAAGCCTCGCCATCTGCATGGCGATCCGCTGTCCGGAAATTCCGATCCCGGAACCCAGCATGGATTCCTTCGCCGCCTCATAGGCAAGATCGTCCAGATCGCCCTTACCCGGGTGGATCTCATAAAGGACTCCCTCTTCCTCGATTCCGGCGCAGATTTCCCGAAGAAGGTCTTCATCGGGCTCCCTTGTATAGATATTGATCGTGGGTTTGTTTACAACCATTGTCTATCCTCCTGACTTAATTCCCGGTCAGGTATGACATTACAAGGCCGGTGGCAACCGCATTTCTGGGTCCCTCTGTTCCGCGGATGTTTCCTCTGCCGCATACGATACGGTATTCCGCCAGTTCTTCCGTGAGCATCTCCGGAATCTCGAAATCCTCCGCAGAGCCTCCCACAAGAACTACATTCGGCACTTTTTTCAGATCGTGGTCCGGTGCAACATGAGCAAGGGCGCGTACCGCGTTGCGGACGAACACTTTGCGCTTTGCCTCCCTGCGGACCTCGAGAATCTTCTCCATGGGGATATCTTCCTCTATCCGGATCATCTCGTTCTTCGCCAGCAGTACCACATGCCCGTAATACCGGGGATCGATGGACTCTTCAAAGAAACGCATGGAACCGTTCTCCAGTCTCATATGAAACAGGCTCTCCACTTTCCCCATGGGATATCTCTTGATCTGTTCCGCCACCGCGCGACTTTCCAGTCCAAGTTCCGTCTGGATCAGCATGGAAACCAGCTCTCCGGCTCCTGCCTGATGCGTGGTCCTCACACTTCCGTCCGGTTCCAGGATGGCGGCGTCTGTGGATCCGCCTCCCATGTCCAGGATAGCGAGAGGAAGCTGTGTTCCCGGCGTGGTCATTGCTCCGAGGGAAGCCATTACAGCCTCCACCCCGGCCACCACAGCCTTCACATGAAGTTCCTCTTCCAGTTTCTCTGCAATCTTCTGCATGGGAAGATGCTGTGTTTTTACCATTGCGGCGATTCCCACCGCTTTTTCCATACAGGTTTCTCCGGCAAGAGAACCTGAAACTTCTACCGGGGCCAGAGTATCCACTGCAAGAATGTCTGTGATCCGTACGTCCTGATCCCGCGAACTTGCCACGTCGGTCATACTGGTCCGGATCCTGCGGAACATATTTCCCACATTGGTGTTCTGCTGTCCGTCAATATCTCTGATCTCCCCCGCCCGGCGCATTGTATCCATGATCTCATCCGCACCGGCGTCAATATTCACCTTTTCCTCCCTCTCTCCGTGGATAAAAATCTCTCCGGCGGGAAGGATGTTTTCCCGGACATTCCCGTTGGGCGTCCGGATCACTACCGCGCTCCGTTTACCGATCAGGCTTTTGGCAATGGGAGTCACCATCCTGGTCTCCTGGGCGTTCAGACCCAGAAGTGTGGCGATCCCGTAAGGATTGCTCAGCATCCGGATGCTTGTACCCGGAAGCGCTACTTCTATGGCAGCCAGCTTGCCTTCCGGCACGCGGCTGATATGGCGGACCTCGTCAATGATCGGGATACGTATATTCAGGCGGTTCTCCACAAGCACCGCCTCGTCCGCCTGAAGGATCACTCCTTTAATGTCAAGCTCGGGGATATGCTGGTTCAGCCTGGCCGCCGTCTCCTCATAGGAAAATTTGCTGGAGGCCACGACGATATAGGGCACGCCGGGTTTCCCCTTCCAGATATTTTCCAGAAAAAGAAGATAGCCCACCGCCTCTCCGGCTCCCGCGGGAGTGGAGGGATTGTGTCCGATCATGGAGGATTCCGTAATGATCGTCTCCGTGATCGTCTCCATGGCTGTATCGCCGATCACAGGAGCAGCCTCGTTCAGGCGCACGAGATCAAGGGCGCTTAACGGCTGATGAATACTGTACATCGCATCCTCCAGCGCCGCCCGGATCCCGTGGACATTGGGAAGTGTTCCCTTGGTCCCGGTAGTAACGCGGGAAGCACTGGCAAGGAAACGGAACGATCCGTCCTCGCCCACACTTCCCACACATACTTCAGTTGTGGAATTTCCAATATCTACTCCGGCAATCAGTTTCAAAGAAGAATTCCCCTCTTTTCATAAACTTCCGCTGCTTCCAGAACAAGTTTCGCACAGTGGGGAGCGTGGTATTTCTCCAGGAGCTCCTGCGCCATGAGAACAAGTTCCCTCTTGGTGGAACGGTTCGGCCGCAGCTTATTATACATATTAAGGATCACATCGTCAGGTACGCTGGACAGCTCCGCCGCCCTCTCGAAATTCGCTTCCATCTGAGGGTTGTCGGCCTCTTTTGCCACCTGTCCCTGACGCCTCAGCATCTCCGGGGATATCTTGATATCCTCGGCCGTCACATTGCCTCTGCGCACTTCTTCCAGCGTGATCTGGGAAAGCTTTTTCCCGGTCTTGGAGGTAATGGTGTCCGCTTCGTTTTTTCCTAAAGGATAGTTGCTCATCTCACACCCTCCCATTCTATCATGCCCTTGTCCGGATCCAGCTGCTCTGTCTCAATAATGTGCATCAGAGCCGCTTTTACCTGGAATTTCGCACGTACCATGGGATCATTGGTACTCTCAATGGGCGTAACTTTTTCTCCTTTTGCGTATTTCGCGGCATTTTTACCAACTCTCCGATATGTCTCCAGCGTCATTAACGGCGCCTGGGGAAACAGTTCCAGGTTGGAAAGGGGATAAAGATCCTTCTGATGAATGACTGTGGTTCCCTTGGACTGGATGCCGATCCCGAATCCGGAACCGGAAAGCTTCGCAGCCTCAAGAGCCATAAATCCCACGTCCGAGGTATCGAGCACTTTTACCACTCTGGATACCATGCCTTCCTCCTCGATGCCCGCCTTCACGTTCCGGATCACTTCATCCAGGGGAAGTCCTCCCAGAGTTTTTGTGATCTCAGTTTGAAAAGCGGCGCCTACGCCGATCACCACTTCTTTTGGATCCGTGCCCTGTTTCGCCCGCACAGCGCCCTCATAGGAACGCTTCGGACGGATTCTTGTTTTGCCTGCAAGACTTCCTGCCGCAGAGGAGGTCATGCTTTTGGTTTCTGTCTGGGGCTGCGCACCATTTCTGTGCAACTGCTCCACCACTGCCCGTGTAATGGCCTGTATCAGTTGTTCATTCACTTCCATGGCACACCTCCTAAAATTCTCCTGCATCTATTCTGTGAGGAATCGCCTTGATCTCCTCCCAGCGTTTTCCGGATACACGGTAACCCGTTCCCGGTCCCATATAGTCGTTGGGGGTATTGACTCCGGACATTACCTGGAAATGATCGTCCAGGATCGCCGCGGTCTGCATATAGTCCCCGATCACCCTCTGTTTCAGCATGTTCAGGATATTCTCCGCAAGCTCTGTATATCCGCTGTCAGCCAGCGCCCTCACTACGTCCAGTCCCGTAATGCCCCGTTTCATCATATCGTCCGCGGCCATCAGGTCAGACGCCGCGTCACGGTTCAGGGTATCTTTGCTTCCGTGGGCGTAAACAACAGCTTCCACCTGCTCGTCGGTCACCGGGGTAAGTCCCAGATACTTAAACACAGCCTGCACGGCTTTTGCCGCCGTACGGCGCACCCGTATCACATCCTCCTCGGTAACAGGGCGGAGACCGCCGTCTACCTGCATATCTCTCTGCATAACGTTATAATCGTCAAAGTCCTCCGCGTCAAAGTTGGAACCGGCGAACATGTTGTCATAATTGGGTTCTGCAGCGTAACCGGAGAAGATGAAATCTGTTCCCGGCATGAACTGCAGCATGGTCCTTGCGGTTCTTCTCATATCGGAGTTGGAGAAGCTCTGGTCGTTGGAAGAAGCACACTCCAGACCCAGAAGCGCTGCCACCAGGTTCTCTCCCATAACCTCGCGGATTCCGGACGGAACGCTGGCAGTCACGCCGATACAGCTTACGGAACCGTTCTGGATTCCCTGGCTTCCGGCGCCTTTCGTCACATACAGGCAGCGGCACTCCAGATAAAGCATGGATTTTTTCTCACTGCTTCCCATGAGGGCCTCTGAACCGGAACCGGAACTGAAACGTACTTTCAGACCTCTCGACGCATAGGCGGAATTCAGGAACGCTTTGGAATACGGGGTATCGTCGCCATCGATGAATACCTTCTCCGTACCATAGACAGAAAGTGTCTCCGCGTATGTGGTAAGTCCGCGGATTCCAAGCTCCAGTTCTGTCGCCTCCTCGGCGGAGCACTGAGTCAGAACGCCGGGACGTCCCGCCTGGGCGCCGATCAGAAGAGCCATCGCGCTGAAAGGCGCGTAACGGGCAACGCCCATGGTAGTCTCTTCCTCGCTGAACCCTCTCAGGGCGCCTTCAGCCGCGTCTGCCGCGATCTGTACCGGATCGTCCTTCAGATTGGTGATGTGGGCCTGATTGCCGGGGACTCTCCGGGCGCGCATCTTCTGCATGCCCATCATCATCTCCACAACGTTCAGATGATTAATCACTTCTGTCATCTTCGCGGGTGTGATACCAGAAATGATCTCCAGGATCTCTTTGCGGGAAACGTTGATATCAACGATCTTTCTGGCAATCTCCAGAGAGGGGACCGCCATGGACGCTTCCGCCCTGTCCGCGCGGATCGCGTAGTCCGCAATGAACTGATCCAGGAAATCAAAGTCTTCTCTCCGTTTTCCGTCCAGCTCCACGATAATTCCGTTTTCTATTTTCAGTGAAGGTTTCGGATCGTATGGGCTGCTCATGGCGATCAGGCCCATCTCGGGCCATTCGTCAATATAGCCGTCCAGATTTACCGGACGCCGATCCAGAACCTCGATTCTTTTCGATCTTTTCATAGTGTCTACCTTCTCAGAAAAGTCTGTGTCGTATTCTCAGCCTAGAAGGACCAGAGCTTGGTGTAGATCTTGATGATGTCCTCCTTGGTGGGAACTCTGGGGTTCGCCTCTGTGCAGGTGTCTGCCAGAGCGGCGTCCGCCATCTTGTCCACCGCGGCGAAATACGCATCCGGTGTGATAGTTCCGATCTCCTGTATCGTCAGAGGGATATTCATCTCCTTCTGCATAAACTGGATCCAGTTTACAAGAGAACGTACGCTCATCACCTTATTGTAATTGCTCAGACCGAGGATATGCGCGATATTCGCGTATCTCTTAACCGCCGGAAGATATTCCTTCTGGCTTCTGCTGTGCTTGTTGATGTTCGCGTTGAACTCCACAATGTGGGGAAGGAGCATCGCATTTGCCCTTCCGTGGGGAATGTGGAACATCGCTCCAAGCTGGTGAGCCATACTGTGGGTGATTCCCAGTCCCGCCGTATTAAAGGAAAGTCCGGCAAGGCAGGAGGCCACATGCATTTTCTGGCGGGCGTGCATATCGTTTCCGTCCAGATAGGCTCTCAGAAGAAATACTCCGCAGATCTCGATGGATTTTTCGGCCAGAGCGGATGAAAATTCATTATGGTTAATGCTTACATAGGATTCCAGCGCGTGGGTGAACACGTCCATTCCCGTATCCGCCGTAATGGCGGGGGGAACGCTTTTTACAAGCTCCGCGTCCAGGATCGCCTCATCAGCAGTCAGGCTGTCGGAAACGAGAGGATATTTTACCTTCGCATCCGTGTCGTTCACTACCGCGAAAGAAGTGACCTCAGATCCCGTACCGCTTGTAGTGGGTATCGCGATCAGTCCCACGTCCGCATAATGATTGATCTTCAGCGCGAACTCGCGGATTGCCTTGGAAGAATCGATAGCGGATCCGCCGCCTACGGCTACGATCACATCCGGCTGATAACTCAGGAATTTCTTCACCCCGTCTGCGATCTTGTCCACCGGCGCATCCGGAACCACATTGTGAAAGATATCGTATTCTTTCCGTCCTCTTTCCAGCGGCGCTGTGATAAGATCGATCATTTTGCTCTGAACCACAAAAGGATCCGTAATGATCAGAACTCTTTTGTAGGGGATCTCCACCAGACGGTCCAGCGCATTATCTCCAAAATGAATGACTGTCTTCATTTCAAAGGTCTTCATATCTGCTCCTTTTCTGTGGTCAGCTTTCAGGATATCTGCATTCGATGCCGGCGTCAGTAAACCGCGCCAGCCATTTTTCGGATGGTTTCCTGTCAGTCACTACCACATCCACATCCCGCAGTTTTCCGGCCACGGAAAACGCGGTCTGATCAAATTTCGTACTGTCTACAACCAGGATCTTTCTCCGTCCGGATGAAAGCATCGCCTTCTTGGTGGAGCCGAATGCTTCCTGAGATTCCATGATCCCCCATTCCGGATCAAGGGCCTTGCAGGAGAAGAATACCTTATCCACATAATAGGATCGGATCGCGTCCTCTGTCCTTGAGCCCAGAAAGGCAAGATAGCCTTCCTTCATCACGCCTCCGGTGGAGATAATATTCCAGCCGGATACATCGGAAAGCTCGATGAGGATCTCCATGGAATTGGTGATCACTGTAAGGCCTTCCTTTTCTTTCAGCGCCTTGGCAACAAACACTGCCGTGGTGCTGGCGTCCAGAAGGATGTGCTCGCCGTCCTGTACCATGGAAGCCGCGATCTCGGCCATCTTCTGCTTACCGGCCACATTCTGGTTTTTACGAATGTTAAAGGGCAAATCGATACTTACATTCTCATTGATGACAGCTCCGCCGTAGCTTTTTGTGGCAAAGCCTTCTTTTTCCAGCTTGTCAAGATCCCGGCGTATTGTCTCCTCCGAAACGTCATAGAGCTGGCTCAGCTCGCTGACTACCACTCTTTTTTCTGTCTGCAGTTTTTCGAGGATCAGATTCCGTCTCTCTAATGCCAGCATTTATTTTGCCCCCTTTACTGAGAACATTTTATAAGATTGTGTCGATCATTCTCCTGTCCGGATGAGCGATCACTGAGGAATCCAGATACATGCCTTTTTCTGCGACAAGCTCTTTGGATCTCTCAATAGAAGCTTCCACCGCGGAAACCTCGCCGGTAATGAGCATGTAGGATTTACCGCACATACCTTTCGCCACACGAAGTTCGATCACATCTACGATAGCAGTCTTGGCCGCCTGATCCGCCGCTTCAATGATGGAAGCCGCGTCATAGGTCTCCAGGATTCCCAGCGCGCTGATCTCTTCCACCTGTGTTGTGCCGTACATGGCGGGGAAAAGAGACTCGTGGGGATTACCCAGAACAAAACTGTCGATACATTTATCCTCATAAGTAGTAACCGCCGCATCTACAGCCGCTTTCACCGCACTCAGGTCACCGGTGATAATTGCAATATATTTGCCCGGACATACGGTCTGTGCCTCGACGATCTCTACTTCAGAGGTCTTTACCATGGCATCCGCTGCTGTGATGCCTGTGGCAGTCGTTTTAAATTCAATCATTCCGATTGCTTTACTCATTTTCTGCACGTCCTTTCTACTTTGCTGCAATTATGATATAGCGGTCTGTCACTTCAGTTACTTTTCCGCAGATGCTTGCGTGGATGCCTACGCTGAGTCCGTCGGCAGGCTTCGCGATCATCTGGCCTCTTGTTACTTCATCGCCGGCTTTCACAATTGCCTGTGCCGGAGCGCCGATGTGCTGGCTTAACAGGATCTTAACCTTGGATACGGGAACAAGCGTCTCGTCCATGGGCGCGTCCTTGTCATATTTTGTCAGTCCCAGACGGGCCATCAGGCGTTCCTCAGGAACTTTGCGGTATTCCCTGGATGGCTGTACCGGTACCGGCTGTACTCCCTGAGGCGGTTTGACTCCGGCTTTGCGAAGTCCGCCCTTCATATCCGCCAGAAGTGTCCTGGGAGCCAGGCTCTGGGGGCAGGAATACATTTCGCACACACCGCAGGAGCTGCAGAAATGAGAATCCAGATAGGGATTCAGATCCCTGAAATCTCCGTTGGATGCAGCCCGCATAAAGCGCGCCGGATCGATCGGATGTCCAAGATTATTTCTCGGGCAGAGATCCGTACAGGTATTACACTGGCAGCAGATAGACGCTGCTCTCTTTAAATCTATGGAAGAAGTTCTGCGCTTCTTCATTACGATCACATGATCCTGTGGAAGGACAAGGATCGCGTTTGTTGTCTTTGTCACCGGCTCTGAGCCGCTTCCGATGCGTCCCATCATGGGGCCTCCCACGAAATAGACCGCATCTTTTACAGTAACGTTACCGGCCTGCTCCACAACTTCGTCCAGTGTGCAGCCAAGGGGAACGCGGACTGTTACAGGATGATCCACTTCTGCCACAACAGAAATATATTTGTCTGTAACAGGCTTCTGTTTCTCCACTGCGCGGTACACATTATATATAGTCTCTACGTTAAATACGATGACACCCTGCTCAATAGGCAGTCCGCCAGGTCTTACTACACGTCCGGTAGCCTCATAGATCAGAACCACCTCATCGCCCATGGGATATACTTCATCCAGGAGATGTATCCGCATCCCCGGAAATTCCTCGATATGCTGCTGCAGCGCTTTCACTGTCTGCACATAAGATTTCTTGATGCCGATAATGGCCTCTGAAGCGCCGACAGTCTCCGCGATCAGATGAAATGTCTTCATGATCTCATATGCATGTTTTTCCAGCAGCTGTCTGTGCAGTTTCAGCAGAGGTTCGCACTCCGCACAGTTCATGAGAATCGTGTCCGCCTTGTCTGTAAGCTTTGCATAGGTGGGGAATCCGGCGCCTCCGGCACCGACTACGCCGCCCTCCTGCATTATTTTCTGTAATTCTTTGATTTCCATGGCGTTACTCCAATCCCGCACCGTCGTCGATGATACCTACAATGGCCGCATCGATAGGTGCTGTTTCTTCGCCGCAGCCGATACGGGCCGCGCTTCCTTGTGCCACCAATACATATTCGCCGATTCCCGCGCCGATGATATCGATCGCGACGATCTGGCTGAGTTCTGATTTCATATGATGCACCGGCTCTACAATCATAAATTTCTGTCCGATCAGTTTTTCACTTTTCCGCGTGGAAACCACGCTTCCAACTACTTTGCCTACAATCATGTGAGCCTCCGCACTAATTCATTATAATCCTCCGATGCCGGTGGCGTGTGCCACCGGCTTATCACTGGAGGAATATTATTTGATTATGGTAACTGTATTGCCTGTGGCAATCTGCGCTGCGTTCGCCTCATCAGTATCGATGTGCATCTCCAGCGTGAAGCTGTCGTCCACGCGGATCTTCACATGATTGAAGATCGTGCCGCGCTCGTTGTCAGCCTTGACGGAAACGATATCTCCGTCCTTCACGCCTGCAGCCTGAGCATCCTTGGGGGACATATGGATATGGCGCATTGCCACGATACATCCCTCTTTCAGATAAAGGGCTCCTTTCGGTCCCACGATAGCGATGGGCGCGCTGCCTTTGATATCGCCGGATTCGCGGACCGGAACCTTCATTCCCAGCTTAATGGCATCTGTAGCAGATACCTCTACCTGGGAAGCCTTGCGGACCGGTCCCAGAATTCTTACATTCTCGATCGCGCGAAGCTTCAGACCCACGATCGTGACAGTTTCGTTGGACGCGAACTGTCCGCCCATGAGTTCTTTTTTCTTCGTCAGCTGATATCCCGGTCCGAACAGAGCCTCTACGTGCTCCTGTGTCAGGTGAATATGTCTTGCGGAAACGCCGATGGGAACCATGAAGCCTCCGCTTTTGCTTTCACTCTGATTAATGGCGTCAACAACCATTTTAGTGATCAGTTCAATATTTTTCGTTTCCAAGAACACACCTGCTTCCCGTTAGAATTTTTCCGTGAATCACTTTAATACCGGAAGGATTTTCTCAACGTCTGTGTGCGGTCTCGGGATTACATGTGTAGCGATCAGCTCGCCGAGTCTGGAAGCTGCTGTGCTTCCGCTCTCTACTGCAGATTTAACAGCGCCTACGTCGCCGCGTACCATTACTGTTACCAGTCCGGAACCGATCTTTTCTGTTCCTACAAGAACAACGTTAGCTGCCTTGCACATCTGGTCTGCTGCCTCGATTGCTGCTGTAAGTCCTCTGGTTTCCACCATTCCTAATGCTTCCTGTGTCATGATTTTTCCTCCTTATGGATCATTGATAGCGGGGATATGTTCCCCTGTTTACTTTTCCGACGTTCGGGCATTTCTTATTTATCTTCCGCCTTCTCCGTCTTTTTCCATCGGCTTGCACTCAGCTCCACGATCTTAACGATCTCTTCATGTGGCCGTGCAATTACTGCATAACTCGCCGGTTTCTTAATTGCCTTGGCTGCTGCGGTCTCAACTGCCTCCGTCACAGCCGATACATCACCCTGTACAATAAGAGTTACCAGTCGTCCGCCCAGCTTACGTTCCCAGGACGCCAGCTCAACGTCTGCAGTTTTACACATAATGTCCAGAGCATCCAGTGCCGCCACGACACCTGTGATCTCTATAAAACCATATGCCTTGTTCATGAGCGAACTCCTTTTCCCTGATTTGCGCCTTACCGCCCGGATTCTGCTCTTAAGCCTCCACGCGGAGGCGTTCATCTGTTATTTAGATGGAGGGCAGGATCTTCTCCACATCATTGTGGGGTCTCGGGATTACATGTGTTGCAACCAGCTCGCCGAGTCTGGAAGCTGCTGTGCTTCCGCTCTCTACTGCTGCCTTAACAGCGCCTACGTCGCCGCGTACCATTACTGTTACCAGTCCGGAACCGATCTTCTCTGTTCCCACTAAGGTAACCTCAGCAGCCTTTGTCATTGCATCTGCCGCTTCGATTGCTGCAGTGAGTCCTCTGGTTTCCACCATTCCTAAAGCTTCCTGTGCCATGATTCATTCCTCCTGAATATGTTTGTTAATTAGAAAGTTTTATCTGCTTCGGACAGGTTCCTAATCCTTATCCAAAGCGCTTATTTTCAGCATCTTCCTCGTTCCCTCCTCGGGATTGGGGATTACATAATGCTGTACCACGCCAGTCATCCGGTCCGCAACTTCCATTCCGGCTTCAACGGCTGCCGTTACATCCGTTACACTGCCCCGGAACTTAATGCATACCAGAAGCGGTACTGGCAGGCTGTCGGCATTCGCCGGTTTATTCTTATCGAACACTTCCAGGCGGACGTTCGCCGCCTTGCATCCGGCATCAGCCGCTACAAAGGCTGTAGCCAGCCCGAATACTTCCAAAATTCCTACAGCATCTGCCATTTTGCTTCTCCTTTACTGCTCCCGGATTATTTGTTCACGATCGCGATCTTGAGTCCTGTCATAGCCAGGTTGGTTTCAAGCGCTTCGTTGATCTCCTCCAGCGGGAACTTATGAGTGATCAGATCAGACATCGGAAGTCCGATTGCCTTGGCTCTCTTAAGGAAATCAAATGTTGTAGCATAATCTCTCAGGTTGTATACCCAGGATCCTACAAGGTTGATCTCTTTGGAGCACAGATCGAAGTGCGGATTGATCGTTGCGTCGCCGCCGTTGATAAAGAAACCAAGCTCGCAGAGACCGCCGCCGTTGCGGATGAATTTGTAGATGTTTGCGTGTGCTTTCGGATTACCGGTGCACTGGAACGCAAAATCTGCAAGATGGCCTCCCTGTGCCTCTTTGACAGCGTCTGTCAGGGCTTCGATTCCCTGATAGTTCATAAAGTTTACAGATGTATCCGCGCCCATTCTTTTGGCGAATGCAAGGCGCTGTTCGTTTCCGTCTACCGCGCAGATATTTTCCACGCCCATGGTACGGAGAACTGCGATACAGATAAGACCGATAGGTCCGCATCCCTGAACCACAACTCTGCTGTTGAACTTCAGGATGCCGGTTGTTTTCGCTCTCTCAACTGCGTGTACAAGAACCGCGCAGGGCTCGATGAGGATTCGGGAATCCAGATCCAGATCGCTTACATTGAAGAATGTGGAACCGAATTTGCCGCCTCTGATGAAGATGTAGTCAGCGAACCAGCCGTTGAACTTCACATCGTCATCCGGAAGAAGTCCGTAAACGTCAGCGCCGCCCACGTTCTTCTTGTTCAGGTCAAACATTGTGATCTCCGGATCATCCTTGAAGATCATACAGGTAACAACCTTGTCACCGATTTTTACGGGTTTGCCGGCTGTGTCGACCTTGACGTTCTTACCCATTGCAACGATCTCGCCGGTTCCTTCATGTCCCAGAACTACAGGGATCAGGCCGAAGGGATCGTTTTTGTATTCGTGAGCATCGGTTCCGCAGACGCCGCAGCCTTCAACCTTAACCAGGATATCGTCGTCTCCAACTTCCGGAAGGGGATATTCCTGCAGTTCGAAGTGCTTCTTCTCTGTCATCATCGCAACTCTTGCGGTCTTCGGGATCACGCCGGGAGCTGCCGCCGGAGCGGGAGCCGCTGCCGGAGCGGACGCAGATGCGCCGGTTCCTGTCATTCCGGAGAGAACCTGTTTCACGATTTCTTCGATATTAATGTTGTTCATATCCATTGTCTATGTCCTCCTGATCAGCGAATGCAGAGACTGTCAGACATAACGCAGCGTCTTCTCTTGGTAAAGGTGCTCGCGCTTGTCAGTCCCTCGCCTGTACGGCTTGCAATCGTAAAGGTACAGTAACCTTCACCGCCGAATCCCAGCGCAGCGTAGGACGGAGCGTTCTTCACAAGGATGGCTGTGTCGATTGCCTTAGCGTATTTTGTAATGTTGTCAATGTTCTTGGAATGGATGTGCGCGGAATGGCGGTTGCCGTGCTCAAGCCATACAGCCTGCTCAACAGCGTCGTCAAAATCCTTCGCTCTTACAACGCCGAGGATCGGCATCATAAGCTCCGTCGCGATCAGCGGATGTTCCTTCGGTCCCTCGAATACGATGCAGCGGATATTGGCCGGTGCATTGACTCCGATCATGGAGAGAAGTGTTCTCGCGTCGCGTCCAACACATTTACGGTTCAGTTTGCCTCCCTGAAGCACTACGGAAGTCAGCTTGTCCTGTTCCTCTTTGGAAGCAAGATAGCAGTCGTTCTCTGTGATCAGGTAGTGCATCAGTTCGTCCACAACGGAGGATACTGCAACGATCTCTTTCTCTGCGATGCAGGGAAGATTGTTGTCAAATGTACATCCGTTCACGATATCCTGAGCCGCCTTGCGGATATCCGCGGTATCGTCCACAACTGCCGGCGGATTGCCTGCGCCTGCGCCGATTCCTCTCTTACCGGAGGAAAGAACCGCCGTAACAACGCCCGGGCCGCCTGTAGCCGCGATCAGCGGGATATCTTTGTGCTTCATCATGATATTGCTGGTCTCCAGCGTGGGATGTTCTACTGTTACCGCGATGTTATCCGGACCGCCGGCTTCCAGGGAAGCCTCGTTCAGAAGATTGATCGCGTAAATAGATGTCTTGATCGCCTGGGGATGGGGATTGAACACTACAGTGTTGCCGCCCGCCAGCATGCCGATGGTATTGCAGAGGATCGTTTCACTGGGATTGGTGCAGGGGGTGATCGCGCCGATCACGCCGAAGGGTCCCATCTCGATCAGAGTAAGGCCTCTGTCTCCTGACCATGCGGTCGTAGTGATATCCTCTGTTCCCGGAGTCTTGTCTGCAACAAGGTGATGTTTCAGGATCTTGTCGCCCACATTACCCATTCCGGTCTCGTCAACGCCCATACGCGCAAGAACTTCAGCGTTCTCTTTGATCTTCTTACGTATGGATGTGATAATTTTTTCTCTCTGGTCCATGGACATCTTCCGGACGATCTGATCTGCTTTCTTCGCAGCCTCGATCGCGTCGTTCATATCTTTGAAAATACCATGTTTCCCGGCCGGAGAATCAGCAATCTGCATCTTTGCCATAACTTCCTGTACAATGTCCTGTACCATGCTCTCACTTATTGGCATGAGATTGTCCTCCTTCATATTCCGTCAAATAACTTATGTATGCAGACTGGAAATTATTTCATTCCCAGCTGTGCCATAACCTGTTTTGTGATGTTTGCAACAAGCTCAGCGTCAGCAGCGTTGTCTTTCTTGTCGCCGCAGTTCTTGCCAACGAAATCATACTGATATCCCGGGAACTGCTTGTAGTCCTCGCCAGCACATGCGCCGCAGTTATGGCAGTTCAGTTTGTCTTTGTTCAGGCAGATATTTGCCGGATGTTTGCCGGGCATACCGAATTTACGGCGGATAGCGTACAGTTTCTCAATGTTCTTCTCGTCGAATTCCTTCGGGCCGCCCAGAAGCTTGCTCTGATACAGAAGCTGAGCGTAGAACTCAACAGATTCCATCTTCATGTAAGCTGCGTTCAGGTCTGTGGACCAGGTAAGAGCTCCGTGGTTCTCCAGAAGAACTGCGTCGAAATACGGAAGGTATTTCTCAAGGTTGTCCGGGATCTCCATTGTGGAAGGTGTGCCGTACTCAGCGATGGGCACGCATCCCAGAGCGATAACTGCCTCAGGCATGATCGGCTGTGTCAGCGGAATGCCTGCGATAGCGAAGGATGTTGCGTAGATGGGATGAGCATGTACGACAGATCCTACATCCGGACGTTTCTCATACACTCTCATGTGCATCTTGATCTCGGAAGAGGGTTTGAATCCCGGATTCGCCTGGATCACTTCACCTTTTGCGTTTACCTTACAGATATACTCAGGTGTCATGAATCCTTTGGACACACCTGTGGGGGTGCAGAGGAACTCATTGTCATTGAGCTTTACGGAAATGTTTCCGTCGTTTGCAGCCACCATGTTGCGGTTGTAGATCCTTCTGCCGATGTCGCAAATCTGTTTTTTGATTTCAAATTCGTTTACCATGCCATTTTCCTCCTTAAGCATTTTGGTTTCTTTTTTATTTCTAAGGAGATTTTACTCCTTTCGATCAGGAATGTCAAGGAAATCTTGTTGTTTTATGTTGTTTTTGTTGTTTCCACATTGTGGTTTTTGTTGTTTTTTGAAATTATACATTTTTTCAACATACATCATCAGGTTTTTTACAATTATTCCTTTGTTCCGATTGTAAAAAATGTATTTTTCTGTTTTTTCAGATTTGTTTTCACAATTTATTATTTTTTGTTTTCTTCTGATCAGGTTTCTGTTCCCAGGGCATCACATCTCCGTCTTCCCTGAGATATTCCAGAAGCTCCGGTATACCCTCCTGTTTCTTGGAATCCACAAAAAAGATCTTCCTGCAGCCCGCAAGCCGGAGCCAGGAAGCAGATCTTTCCACATGGGCGTCAGGATCATTGATCTTGGTCACAATACCGATCACCTCGCGGTTGGCCATACAGGTGCAGCACGGCGGGAACAGACAGTAAGGTTCCGTCGCCGAACAGAGCAGCCCCACAATATCCGCCTCATAAGTATAAAGAGCCAGCGCGTGGCCCAATCCCTTCGTCTGGGCGTATTCACCCGGGGTGTCGATGATCACGTCGAAATTATTCACATACTGGGTCTTGTGATAATGGATCTTCTCCCCCTTCAGAGCCTGCGTGAGGGTTGTCTTGCCTGCCTCACTGCGGCCCATAAGCGCAATTTTCTTCATAAAAAAATTATGTACGGGTGACCGGACATACGGCAAAGCCCAGCTTCCCGCTCACATAGCCCAGTATCGCGCTGACGGAAGCTTCCACTTCAGAAACAGTCCCCGTAATGATAAGGCTGCCGCTGAATCTGTCCACAAATCCCAGATCGACTCCCGCGGACTTGATAGCGATGTCCGCCATGATGATCGCAGTCTCCGCCGGTGTGACTGTCATGATACCGATAGCGGATTTGGAATAATCCACCGCCGGATCCAGTCCCAGCTTGGTATACAGTATCTTATCAGGATTCGCAATGATATGCGCCAGCGAAACCTGCATTCCGGGCACCTGCTCCTGGATAATACGCTGAAGATCGCCTGTCAGAGCAGAATTACGGTCCATATTTTCGCCTCCTGTCCGTTATGTATATAGAAAGAATTATACCCGATACCTCCGGGCATGTCAACAGAATGCAATACCGGAAGAACGATTTCGCCTGTTCTTTTGGTAATTTTCACCATTATTTTACATAACTTCCGTCAGAATCTTCCGCTTTCTGTTGACATTCCTGTTTTTCCCTGCCATACTGAAATCAGTAAAAAGCGGAGGCGTTTCCTATGTATATTTCCGATATTCACACACATTCCATTGCCAGCGGGCACGGCACCCACTGCACAATTTCAGATATGGCGAAAGCAGCCTCCAAAAAAGGCCTGCGTCTTCTTGGGATCACAGACCACGGCCCCGCCACCCTCGCCGCGGGAACTCCTTCCTATTTCAGAAGCCTGACATATTCTCCCAGGAAGCGTTTCGGTCTGGAGGTTATGTACGGAGCCGAACTCAACATTCTGGATACAGAGGGAAGGCTGGATCTCGAAGAAGACCTCCTGGATCTCCTGGACTACGCCATTGTCAGTATGCACGTCCAGAATTTCCCTGCCGGCACCAGGGAGCAGAACACGCAGGCGTATATCAGCGCCATGCGTCATCCTCAGGTAAAGATCCTGGGGCATTGCGACGATCCCCGTTATCCGGTAGATTATGACGTTCTCGCCAGATACGCGAAGGAACAGGATGTGATTTTTGAGATCAATGAAGCGTCCCTGGCCCCCTACGGCTACAGAGGCGACACAAGGTACGGCTGCCGGGAAATTCTCCGCTGCTGCCGGAAATATGAGCTTCCCATTGTTCTTTCCAGCGACAGTCACGGGCCCGGCCATGTGGGAGATTTTACATACGCCGCCGAGTTTGTTCATGAAGCCATGTTCCCCGAGGCTCTTATCCTCAACAATCAGATCCCCAGACTGAAGGCTTTCCTTGAAACAAGGTAGACCGGAATAAAAAACGCTTTGCCCGCCGGAACATTCCCGGAACGTTTACAGCAAAAGGCCGGGCCGGAAACAGTTCATCTGTCTCCGGTCCGGCCTTTTATTCAGAATTGACTCCTGCCCTTTTATTTTTCAGCGGGCTCCGATTTTCGTCTTTCCCGCTGTTCTTTCATCATCTGCGCAAGCTCTCTGTATTTTCCGGTGATATATCCGTAATTTTCCCGTCTGTGGGGAACCAGGCAGCCCGTGCAGTCCTTGATCCCGTTTTCTGTATAACGGAAATTCCCGCCGCATTTCTCTCCCAGCGCGTACAGCGGACAGTAGCAGAACAGGCAGTTGAAGTTCTCCGGATCAGCGCCCTTATGACAGGGAAAATATTCACACTTTTTATGACTAAAAAAAGAATACTCTTTTCCTTCCCAAAACGGTTTCTCCATGTTTTCCCTCCATCAAATAAAAATCCTGCAAATTATCAGCCCCATATGTTTCCTGCGAAATAAAAAAGCGGCGCAGTACGCCGTTGCATCCTTTTTGAGGAGCGCGACTCTGCTCCGGAAAGTCAGATAAAATGATCGTTCTGATTTGCGGAGAGAACGATAAACCGGAGCAGCATCGCCTGCCATTTAATCATAGCCTCAAAAGGCTCCGCTCATCCTGCTGCGGATACAGGCGGCGGTCTGTATAATTCATACGAACAGGCGAATCCCATAAAAAATGCCTGCTTCCAGAAAAGCAGACAACACACCGGAGACACAAAATCCCGGATCGGCTGTTGCACTTTACACGGAAGTTCAACCTCGCCATACAAAGCAGGTTTCCTGACTTCAGAATCAATGCTTTCTCTCCCCTTCTCATACATTCCAGACGATTCCTCTCTGCGCCGCAGATTCAGTTCTCATCTTTCGTACAATGGGACCTCGAGAGATCGCTCCTCTGTTACAGTGACCGGATCGTTCAGGACTCTCACCTGATTCCCTCTTCTGTCCGCCCGGCAGGACGGCCAGCACTTCATATGTTCTATATGGAATTATACTGTGTTTATATTACCACTGTCTGCAGGCTATGTCAAACCCAAAAGATCCGGAGCCCCAAAAGCTCCGGATCCAATAAATCTTTATCCGTAATATCAGAACATGATCTCGATCGGCATACGCGCAGAATCCGGATCTTCGATACCGAATTTCTCTTTATTTAACTTGTCGATGGCATTGGTCAGCGACTGATATACGCCCGGATATACGGAACCGGGGCCGCCCTGCGCGATGCAGGGGATGAAATGTTTCATGCCGTAAGTCTCGCATACTCTGCGGACTTCTTTCTCGCATGCCTCATCCGTCCAGTCTTCTTTGTCCACGTCTGCGTTCTCGATGCAGCCCATGAAGCTGATCTTGTCGCCGTATTTCTTAATGAGCTCATCCACATGGTTGGTCTCCATGCATCCCTGGAACACATCGATGCCCATCTCGATCATGGAAGGAACAAGAGTAGCTGCATAGCTGTCGGAATGATGAACAATGTATTCCACTCCATGATCCTTGTAATATTTATAGATCTCCTTATATGGCTCCAGAAGGAATTCATTGAACATATTCGGGCTCATAAATGTGCTGTCATGGCTGCCCCAGTCGTCATGATGGAAAAGCATATCCGGATGAAGATTGCTGCAGATGCCCTCTGCCAGCTTCAGTTCCCACTCTGTCAGATATTTAATAAGATCATGCATCTCGTCTTCATATTCTACATAATAGGTAAGAGCGTTCACGATCTCGCAGAGATAATGTGTCTGCTCGAAGATTCCCGGAGCCACAAATACTGCCTTAAAAGCCTTATCCGTATCCACAGCGTCATACATCGCCTTGCACTGATCCCACTGCTCCTGTGAGAAATCCAGCGAAGGAGCGTGTACATAATCTTTCCAGTGCTCGATATCCTTTACCACGATCTTGTCGGGAGTATGTACCGGGAAAGCTCCGGGAGTTCCCTTGGGGAAGCTCTGGGTTACGCCCCAGGCATTCTTCACGTTCTCCTGGCCCTCCTGAAGAAGGGGGCTGGCAAACATAAAGGGATGGAACAGAAGCCGGATCGCTTCATACTGATTTACAAATCTGTCGGGATTTCCTCCCTTGATACATTCGATCATATTCTGTTTTGCTGTTAACATGTAAAAACCCTCCTTTCACTCCGCCGTTTTATGCAGCAAGCTCTTTCGCTTTCTGTGCACAGGATGCGGCATCCTCTGTATATGCGTCTGCTCCGATCTCATCTGCAAATGCCTGGCTGATAGGCGCGCCGCCTACCATAACCTTGATATTGCCGCGGAACGAAGAAGCATTCAGAAGCTCTACCGTTTCTTTCATTGCGTTCATGGTAGTGGTCAGAAGAGCGGAACAGCAGATCAGCTTCGTATCCGGATTCGCCTCATATGCTTCCACGAATTTCTCCTTGGGTACATCCACGCCAAGGTCGATCACTTCGAATCCGGAGGATTCCAGCATCATGGCAACCAGGTTCTTGCCGATGTCATGAAGGTCGCCGGCAACTGTGCCGATGATCACCTTGCCTGCCGCGCCTGCAACGCCGGATGCCAGATGGGGTTTCAGAAGTTCTACTCCGTTCTTCATAGCCTTTGCCGCTACCAGCATCTCCGGAACGAAGATCTCGCCGTTTTTAAATTTGGCTCCAACCTCGTCCATAGCCGCGATCATACCTTTATTAAGGATCTCTGTGGGATCGCAGCCTGCTTCAAGCGCTTCTGTTACAGCTGCTCCTACTTTTTTTGCTTTCCCCTTTACTACCAGATCATAAACTTCCTGAATACCTGCCATTTTGTCTACCTCCTCTTTTTTGGTTAAAATTCTTTTACAGCAAAGCAGCCTGGAAAGCCGCCCGCGGTTTTATGATTCCGGGCGGATGGCCTCCGCCCTTAATATCATTTCTTCGGTCCGAAGATCCCTTCTCTGTACGCGCCGATATATTCCATGCAATAGTCGTCCTCGCCCAGCAGCGCCTCTGTGGCGTAGATCACGCCCATCATGTCTCTGTTGGTGGGATCAAGGATCGCGCTGTCCAGGCCCGCGTTCATTGCCAGAACCGTGAAGCCCAGGTTGATCATCTTCCTTACCGGAAGGTTGAAGGAAATGTTGCTCACCGCCGCTGTGATATGGATATCCGGATAACGGTTCCTTACCGTGCTGATCACTTCCACATTCGTGTCGATTCCGTTTTCAGACGTGCAGAGCATCTCAACCAGCGGGTCAATATGCATCCTGGAAGGAGCGATACCGTACTCCTGTGCCTTTGCCATCACTTTGTCGAATACTTTCAGCCTGTCGGCCGCATTCTTGGGAATACCCGTGTCGTCAGACAGAAGGCAGATCACTTCCCATTTCGTATCCGCGATCAGTGGGAAGATCACATCCATCTTGTCTCCCTCGCCGGATACAGAGTTTACAAGACCCGGCTTCTTACAGTAGGGAATAACTTCCGCCAGGACCTTCGCGCTGGGGCTGTCCACGGAAATCGGAAGGTCTGTCGCTTCCTGGATGCAGTCGATCATCCACTTCAGGGTCTCAACTTCCACTTCTTCCGGAACAGAAGCACAGCAGTCTATATATGTAGCTCCCGCTTCGTCCTGCATCCGAGCACGGTTCTTAATAAATTCCGCATCCCTGTTGGCGATGGCTTCCGCCACTGACGGGATGGATCCATTTATCTTTTCACCGATAATAATCATTTTGTTTCCTCCTTTATTCTACAAATTAAAGGAAAGCCGTACTTTCGCTATAATCCTATTTTATCACAGGAAAAACCGTTTTTCTATTTACACATATATTCTATTTTGAGAAGGCATTTTCCTACACTTTGTAGGATATCTATTCTTGTGTTTTTAAGGATCGGATGTTAAAATGAAACAAGATGATTTTTATACTGTATCCGGCAGTACTTATACGGTTGATTTGGATTTTTCTTCTTTTCAACCGTACATATATCTGGATTATACGATTATTTTGAACACTTGCTCTTTTTATCCGTATATATGGCATGCTTCGTACGGTTAATTTTGGACCTTTTTCTTTTTCGACCGTACAACTAGCCTGATTCGTACGGTTGATTTTGGACTTTTTTCTTTTCAACCGTACAGCAGCCCGATTCGTACGGTTGATTTGTACACTTACTCTTTTTCGACCGTACATCAGTCTGATTTGTACGGTTACTTTGTACACTTACTCTTTTTCAACCGTACAGCAGCCCGATTTGTACGGTTGATTTGAACACTTACTCTTTTCCAACCGTACAAACAGCTCAGATCACACGACAATAGTATTTATTAGAGGAGAACGATATGCAGCTCAGTCCGAAACTGATTTTATGGCATCTGAAACAGGAATTCCGCCTTCAGGCCCCGGGATCGTTTACCAGCGAGCCCTGTCTGAAGTATGCTGTCCATTACAGGCCGGGACAGCCTTTTTCCGGCGGCCTCATCTACATTTCCACGGAACCGGCGGAAGATTTTCTAAGGAATCCACTTCACAGCATGATGATCCTGACCGCCTTTCCGGATCAGGATATCCCGGCGCAGACTCCCAATATCTGCGTCATTCCCGGAGAAGATCCGGTTGTTCTTATGGAAACGCTGGAAAAAATATTCCGCAAATACGAGGAATGGAATCAGTCCCTCTTTGAGTCCCGACTGATGAACGGTTCCATCCAGCGGCTTCTGGATCTTACCGCTCCGGTGATCCCCAATCCCATGATGGTCATCGGCATGGATTTCACCATCATCGCCTCCCGGGATCTCTCTTTCGGACAGCTTCCCAGCTCCGTTCTGGGCTCCACGGACGAAACCGCGGATCTGATCCTGGCGCTGAAGCAGGATCCTCAGTATGAAGAGGCTTTTCACAGAGTAGGTTATTTCTACTATTCCGGAAACAACGTGGCTCTTCCCAGTCTCTGCGTCAATATCCGCCGTTTTGACAGAACGCTTTACCGCCTTCTCTATACGGAAGGGGAAGCGCCCCTGGACGATACTTTCGGCTTTATCCTGGAATATCTGGCGCGCGTCATCTCCCACGCCCTGTCCACCAACATTGTGGACAGTCACGACGTCCGCCATCAGCTCCATCAGATTTTTCACACCATTCTGACTGATCCGAGCGCGGACTATGTGGAAGTGAGCCGCCGTCTTTCCGATCACGGATGGACGTCCTCCCAGTACTATCTCTGCATTTTCCTGAAAACAGAGCTTCTGGACTATAAAAACCTGACCCACCGTGCGATCATCAGCTATGTGGAAAACATCATCCCCGCCTCCTGCGCGATAGAGCACAAAGGGAATGTGGTGATCTATATCAATCTGGATCTGTGTACGCTCTCCGAGTCCGAGATCGAACAGAAGCTGGCCGGATTTATACGCGACAGTTTCCTCACCGCGGGATACAGCCGCAGGATGCTGGGGCATTTTAATTTTCACCGCCAGTACGTGCAGGCGTCCCTGTCTCTCAATGTGGGAAGCCGGAAATTCCCCCACCGCTGGATCCACAGGTTCAACGATATCGCGCTTCCCTACCTGCTGGAACAGACCACAAAAAAGCTTCCCGCGTACATGATATGCCACGAGAAGCTTCTCAGTTTAAAATATGAATCAGAAAACAGCCAGTCCCCTCTCTACCAGACGCTCCGCTGTTATCTGGAAAACCATCAGAACGCCACAAAGACTGCTCAGGAACTTTTTATCCACCGAAGCACGCTTCTGTACCGTCTGGAACGGATCAGCCGGCATCTGAAATCCGATCTGTCCGACCCGGACGAACTGCTTTATCTGATGTTGTCCTTCCGGCTTATCGATATGGAAGAGCAGAAATAACCACCGGAAATATCATTTCAGAAGAAAACAGGAAGTATAGGCGATCTTCTGCGGTCCGTAATAGTATTTCATCCCGTTTCGGCTGCAAAGATCGCTGACCACGATCCCGTAAGCTTCCAGAGAGGAGATCCTTTTCTCCGGGAACCGGCACTGCGCCCCGGGGCCGGCGCACTCTTTACAGATAGTGCAGCATCCACTTCCCAGCGGAAGGACGTCCGGGCAGGCTTTCCGAAGCTTTTCTGTCATTTCATAAAAATATTTCTTGTGCCTCTGTTCTGTCTCCACCATGCCTTCAAAGTCCATACTGTCCTCCACATCTCCCACAGTCTGGACAATGATCCCATGGCCGTACCCTTCCACCTGTTTCCGGCACTCTTCAAGAGTTCCGCAGGCAGGAGGACAGGCAAGGTTTCTGCCGTACATACCGCAGGTGTTGGCGCCGCACATATCACGCACCTCCTGGCGAAGTTCCAGCGTGGACGCGTCCAGCTCCGCCGCATAACTGAACCCTGTATCCAGGGCAAGTTTTTCCAGTTCCTTATATTCCATAACAATCCTCCTTGGCATAACTCATCTCGTCCACATAGACGTCCATAAAATCCGGTTCCGTGGCAAGCTCCAGGAATCCGGCCTTCGAAGCCATATCTTCCGCCCGGGCAAATTCCCTTTCCGAGAGAACCGCCAGTCTGGCCCCCGCTCCCGCCGCGTTTCCCACAGGAACGATGCGGTCTCTGAGAACTTCCGGAAGGAGACCGATCCCGCAGGCACTGTCCGGATCCAGATAATTGCCGAAAGCTCCCGCCAGAAGAAGCGTCCTGATCTCCTCTATGCGGCATCCTCTCTTTCTGCAGAGAAGCTGTACGCCCGCCGCAATAGCCGCCTTGGCCAGCTGCAGTTCCCGCACATCCTTCTGACACAGAAATACCTCGTCAGAGAAATGCCAGGGTTCCTTCATGTATCCGTCCTCCCGTATCCATCCCGTCTGAAGGAGACAGTGCACCGCGTCCAGAAGACCGGAACCGCAGATCCCGGCAGGCTTTCCGCCTCCGATCACGTGGAAGTTCACCTCGCCGTTTTCCAGATATACATGGTCGATGGCCCCGTCGCTCCCCCTCATGCCGCAGGTGATCTTCGCCCCCTCGAAAGCGGGGCCCGCCGCGGTAGAGCAGACCGTATATCCCTCACGGTTTCCCAGAACCATCTCCCCGTTGGTCCCGATATCCACCATAAGGGTAAGTTCTTCTCTTTTGTCGAATTCCGCCGCCAGCATGCAGGCGGTGGTATCCGCCCCCACAAAGCCCCCGATGTTGGGAAGCCATATAAGCTGCGCGTTCTGGCACACATAGATGCCGCAGCCGGAAGCCTCCGTCTTTACCGTATCCTTCACTTTCGGCACATAGGGCGCCCTCACCAGTGTGTCCACAGGAAGCTCCAGGAAAAGATGATGCATACAGGCGTTCCCTGCCATAACGATCCTGACGATGTCCTCTTTCCTTCGCCCGGCTTCTGCCGCCGCCTCTCCCAGAAGGCGGTCTATGGCCTCCCGGATACAGCTGCTCATAGCCTCCGGCCCGTGTTCCAGGACATAGCTGCACCGCATGACCACATCCGCGCCGTACTGGCGCTGAGGATTCAGCGTGCTTCTGGTACTTAACAGTTCTCCTGTCCTGCCGTCCATGAGATAGGCCACCACCGTGGTAGAGCCCAGATCCACAGCCGCAAGGACCGGAGCTTCCGTCCCTTCCGGCAGGGATCCCGGTTCGCAGGCAACACTGCGAAACAGGCCGTCATTTAATATCTGCGCGTGTTTTTTTCCTTCCAGGACCGGGCGCACCTCGCAGTCTTTTTCAACCTGCGTCCGGCAGGCAAGGACTTCTTCTCCGTCCAGCAGGATCCTGCACTTCCCGCATTTTCCCTGTCCGCCGCAGGGCGCGTCGGGAACCATACCCGCCGCGATCTCCGCCTGAAGGACGGTGGTTCCCGCTTTTACCGTTACAGATTTACCGCTTTCCGGGAAACATACAGTATATGTAGCATTTTCTGAGTTCATATATTTTCCTTCACCCCTTTTTCCATTTCCGTCAGTTTCGCCGCCAGGGTCTGAAATTCCTTCTCCACCGCTCTCCAGGGTCTCTCCGAAATATCCGGACAGGAACACAGTTCTTCACAGACCACGTCCTCTTCCCCCTCGATCAGAACCTTCAGCTCCAGCTTAAGAACGTCGTCGTCGATCTGCTTCCACCGGCGGTTCTCCTCTTCCGTCAGATCATCCAGGCCGAACCGCTGCCAGATCTTATCCATTATGTGTTCTTCTATCTCCATATAATT
>CALWGI010000004.1 GCA_944380045.1 uncultured Blautia sp. | reverse complement strand
GTTCCGGGAGGGCCCACCAGAAGCACGCCTTTGGGAATCCTGGCGCCCACATTGGTATATTTCTGCGGCGCTTTCAGAAAGTCTACCACTTCCTCCAGATCTTCCTTTTCTTCCTGAAGGCCGGCGACATTCTGAAAAGTCACTTTTTTCTCTTCAGGAAGCATCATTCTCGCCCGGCTTTTTCCGAAATTCATCATTTTGGAATTCCCTCCGCCGCCGGACATCTGCCTGTTCATCATCACAAACAGGAAGATCACAAGCCCTCCTGTCAGCAGTACCGGAAGAAGAGTCGTCAGAAACACATTCTCCTGGGGAACATTCTTTACCTGCGCGGGAATATCATATCCCTCCAGCATGTCCTGCGCATCCTTCACATCCGTAACATATACCCTCTTCTGTCCTTCTCCTTCAATGTCTGCCGTCACGGAACCGGTAGGAACCTCCCGGTTCTGATAGATCACCGCATTCTGAACCCTTCCTTCTTCTGCCGCCTGCTCCAGTGCATTCATTGTATAGTCACTCTGAGACGCAACCTGGCTGTTCAGGTAAAAATAACCCGCCGCCAGCATCACGATCAGAACCAGATACAGGCCAATTCTGCCTGGCTGTTTATTCACTTGGCTGAATCTCCTTTCACTGCTCGCTGTCTAATTCCACCACGCCGATAAACGGCAGATTACGGTATTTCTGGGCATAGTCCAGTCCGTATCCAACCACAAACTCATCGGGGATGTTAAAACAGCAATAATCTACTTTGATGTCCCTGACTCTGCGCTCCGGTTTGTCAAGAAGCGTACACAGACGGACGCTGTTGGGATTCCTTCCCTTCAGGATCTCCATAAGATAACTTAAAGTTCTTCCCGAGTCGATAATATCCTCTACAATAAGGACGTCTTTCCCGATCAGCGGCTGATCCAGATCCTTTACGATCCTGACAACGCCGCTTGACTTGGTATCGTCTCCATAACTGGAAACAGACATAAAGTCGAGGGAGACCGGAACTGTAATCCTCTTGGCGAGTTCACAGGTAAAAAATACGCCGCCTTTCAATACACAGATCAGATGGATTTCCTTTCCCGCATAATCTTTGCTGATCTCGGCAGCAATTTTCCTGATCCTGGCCTCTACTTCCTCTTCGCTGATTAACACTCTGATTTTTTCACTCATCACATTTCCTCCTTTTGTCCGGTCTGTACGGACACTTCGTATCTGATCAGCCTTCTCTCTGGTATTCGATCTGCAGCACTCTTTGCGTTTGAGACGTAATGCCGCATCCTGTATTCATTCTTCCTCCTGCGATCCAGAGCACTTCGTTTCCTGCCGTTACCAGCGGAATCCTCTCTCTGTCCTCTCCCGGGATCTTATCGTCGATCATACACCGGGTAAGCTTTTTGCGGTTCCCACTGCTGTTTATCACAAGATAGTCGCCGCTTTTTCTGGTCCGGACAGTTAAGCCGTATTTTATTTTATCACAATCAAACCATTTCGTATACTTTTTTTCCAAAATCTTCTCCCCGGAATACGGGAAAATCTTTGCAGAAAAGATCCCCCATGGAGTACTGACCGTTCCGGGAACGGGAAGATCCCACTGTCCGCCCGCCGCCGGCGTTATATTCACCCGCTGTATTTTCTTCCGGAGAAGTACTCCGTCATAAACACGCACCGCTTCCATATCGTAGGGAAGCGATACGGCCGCCCCTGTTCCGCCATTTTCAAGCCGCAGGACCATCTGTACATGCAAAAGAGACAGATCCCTGCTTTTTCCCGCCAGCGTCTCCATCGCTTCCTTTACAGCGTAGCTCTGCAGTATTTTTTCTTTTTGAAAGAATTCCCGCGGAAAACAGAACGCGCCGTTTTCTTTTTTCACGCTTTTTAAGAGTTCTTTCCCGCAGGCGGAAATAAATTCTTCCGCCATGCCCGCAAGCCTGGAAGTTTCCGCCATGTGGCTTACTGTCTTTTCATTTATTTCCCTTTCCATGACCGGAAGGATATGGTGGCGGATCCGGTTTCTTGTATACTCATCATCCAGATTTGTCTCATCCGTCGCATAAGGCAGAGAGCGTTCCTGCAGATATTCATCGATTTCTCTCCTCTCCAGGCACAGAACGGGCCGGATCAGTTCCCCGTCCGACGGTTTCAGGGATGCGAGTCCCCGGAGGCCGGTTCCTCTTGCAAGATGGTGAAGCATCGTTTCCGCAAGATCATTTTTATTATGAGCGGCGGCCGTGACAGTTCTCCCTTTCCCTGCGGCCGCTGCGAGTTTCTCTCTCTCCCGCCGGAACGCATCCTGACGCACGGCGCTTCCGGTCTCTTCCAGACCGGTTCCCCGCTGTTTCGCCAGCGCGGGCACATCATAACTGTAGACCGCGCAGGGGACTCCCTTTTGATCACATATTTCCTGCACAAGCATCTGATCCCTCAGCGCTGATTCTCCCCGGATCCCGTGATTCACATGGACAGCCCGCAGGATAAAGCCGTATTCCTCCCGCAGCCTGATCAGCAGATCCAGCATTGCCACGGAATCACCGCCGCCTGAAACGCCGGCAGATACGGCACAGACATCCTTAAACATATTTTCTGCTTTTACAAATTCCAGTACCTTTCCATATAACCGTCTTTCCATAAAAGCCTTCAAAACTCCTCCTCTGTGTCTATTTGCGCACCACTCCGGCAACCAGTACCGTCATATCGTCTTTTGCGCGGTAATCACTGTAGCTCAGCACCCTTTCAAGGATTCCCCTGCTGATATCCCTGGGCGGCACATCGGAAATATCCATAATGATTTCCTTCATAGTCTCCTCTTCTCTGTCCGCAGGAAGCGCATCCAGTACTCCGTCTGTCATCATGATCAGATAATCCCCATGATACAGTTTCCTTGATGTAGTCTCAAAATCACCCTGCTGCATCAGTCCTGCGGCGAGACTCTCTGAAGCAATGGCTTCCACCCAGTGATCTCTTTTAATAAAAGTGGAGGCCGCGCCGGCTTTCAGGAAACTGCAGATCCCGGTATACAGATCCAGGGCGCAGATATCAAGCGTGGAAAACATTCCCTCTCCCCCTTTGAGGACAAGGGCTGAATTCACCAGCCTGGCTGCTGTCTCCTGCGAAAAACCGGAATCCAGAAACTGCTCCAGAAGTTCGACCACGACTTCGCTTTCCCGGCAGGCGTCCATACCGGATCCCATACCGTCGGAAAGACACATGACAAATTTCCCGCCGTCCTCCTGCCTGCATATATAATTATCGCCCGAAACCTTTTCCTCTTCTTTTGTCAGTCTGGCTGCGCCGTACAGAACCTGGTAACTGACGTCTTCCACAAAGTGCACGGTGTGGTATTCTCCGTTTACGATACTTCTGCTGCCTTCCGCGGTTGTCATGGCGCATTCACAGATCCCGGAGAGTATCTGGGATATTTCCAGCGCGGACACACACTGTCCTCTTCTGGCTTTCATGGTGAGAAACATCTGGCGTCTCCCTTCGGTCTTGTCCATAACCCAGGCATTTTTAAGAGAAACATGCCTTTTTTTCAGATTTTTTTGCAGTTCTTCCCGAAATGCGGATCCCGCAGGTTCTATATCATATAACTCCGCCGCTACGGTCTGCATGATTCTCGACGTTTCCGCAAGCTGCTGCGCCACTGCAAGTCTGTTTTCGATCATCCTGTTTCCCCAGGCAAGATCCTGCTGTTCTTTCCGGAAACGTTCGCACAGCGCATCCAGATACTGCGCCGGCTTCCCGCATAATTTTGACCATTCCGCGCGGACTTTCTCCAGATCTTCTTCCGTACCGTCCTCCAGCGCCCGGATAATGGCTTCCCCACCTCTGCAGAGCAGAACGGACTGGCCCTCCCAGCAGAGTTCTCTATGGTAGCACCGGCCGCACACCTCCTCGTTTACTTCCCTGAGGATCTGATCCACCTGGCCTTTGCTGAGGTAGTCCCGCCGATAAGGCATACCGTAAAATGTATCCGCCAGTTTCTGAAAAGAAGCGGCATATTTCTCTACTTTTTCCCTCTGAGGGTGGCTTTCACACAAAGAAAAAACTTCCTCTTTTTTTGACTTTCTTCCCGCCAAAATAGTTTTTGCCATGTCCCGCAGAATCAGCATCACACTGATCACGAGCATGGCAATTATCCATTCCTGCATATTCTCCCCTCCCCTGAAATGTCCGTTCATCAAGTGACTATTATAGGGGATAGGAAATAAAATATCTGTCAAAGACGCACGACAGTATCGAAAAAGTTTTCGTCAATATATGCGTTATTTTTCTTCCTCAAAGACGATCTCGTTGTCCTTTACAAGTCCCAGTTTATCTCTGGCAACCTCTGCGGCGTATTCGTCTGTTTTCATATATTCGTTCAGTTCGTCTATTTCTTTCGTACGGTCTTCTTCGTTGGAAATCTGATCTTCCAGTTCGGCCGCCCTGGCCTCATAAGCGAAAACCCGCTCCCTCATATTAACGCTTTCCAAAGCCAGCGCGCCGAGCAGAAAAAGAGACACCACGGCTATAGCGGCCATACCAAGATAATTATTCGCTATTTTCTTTTTGTTTTTCCGTTTTTTTGCTTTTTTCAACGCGACTGCTCCTCTTTGCCTTACAAAAACTTCTGTTTTCCGCCTCCCTGGGCGGATTTTGGCACTTACCTACAAAAATATTACCTCTTTTGACCAGAAATAGCAACCTCTTTGTTGAAAATTTTACAAAAAACATGGGAATTCCAAAAACTGTTTCCATAACTCTCCGAAACAGCCCGCTCACAGTGAGGCGGCAGAGCGCACTCCCCGTAAAACACCCCAGAAAAAAGAAAAAACGCAGAGCCCCGCTATTGAATCTGTAGATCATATAAAAAAGAAAAAAGCCGGTCAGGCTCCAGTATAAAACATCTTCCGCCGCGGATGCCAGCGGATGATGGGGGACTGTTTTCCGGAGAGCCAAAAGCAGCTCATATGCAAGAAGAAGCGCAGCTCCTGCTCCCGCGGAAATCAGAAACAGGACTGTTTCATATTCCATACGGACGCTCACGGTTCAGCGAAACATCCGTTTCAGTAAGGATTCTTCTTTTTTATCTGCATTTTGGGACAGATAGATCAGGCTTTTGATCTTTCCCTCTATATCTGCCTCTCCTCTTTCCAGATTAAGCCGTTTCACATGAAGCGCTTCTCCTTTTACAGCCAGTTTCCCTTTTTCTGTTTCCAGAAGGATCTCTGTTTCATTAAAAGAATGAATATCCCGAACGCCTGTTACCGTACCGCATCTCCGGTCTGTAAATGTCAGAGTGTGTTCCTGCGGCGTATTTTTTTCTTCCAACTCAGTCCTCCTGTCAATTATTCCCATTGACAGTGTATGTTATAAACAGAAAAAATAGACCCTGAAAACCCACGGGAGACAATTCTGTTTTCAGAGGTAACGGTACATATTCTCCGCCTCTTCTTTTCGCACTGTATCCTTCACTTCAAGGACTTCTACACGGACGTTCTTTCCTCCGAACTGTATTTCTATCGTGTCCCCTTCCTTCACCTGGGCGGACGCCTTGGCCGGTTTGTCGTTGATCAGGACTCTGCCCGCGTCACAGGCCTCGTTTGCCACCGTCCTTCTTTTTATCAGCCGGGATATTTTCAGATATTTATCAAGCCGCATGACTTCCTCCTTTTTACATAGTATAGAAAAGGGAGAACTTTACGTTCTCCCTTCCGGATTTATTTTTCATTTACAAGATCTTTTAATGCTTTTCCTGCTTTGAATTTCGGCGCTTTGGAAGCTTCAATTTTCATTGTCTCGCCGGTCTGCGGATTTCTTCCCTCTCTTGCAGCTCTCTCGCTTACTTCAAATGTACCGAAGCCAACAAGCTGGATCTTACCGCCTTTTTTTAATTCGGATGCCACGACATCGGTGAAAGATTTTAAAACCGCCTCTACATCTTTTCTTGCAAGGTTTGTCTCTTTCGCCATTGCTGCTACTAATTCTGTTTTATTCATGGTGTTTCCTCCTCTAAAAACTCTCTTTATTTTATTGCGTTATGCTTCCTGACAAATACACGCTATCTACTATATATAACCTTTTTTATATAGCTTGTCAAGATATTTTAATCTAATATTTTTAGAAAACAGAGAATTTTCAGCATTTTTCATGTTTTTGCCGTTTTTCGGCCTTTTCCCGGGCTTTAAGCTCATCCCAGGAAAGCTCTGCCGCTTCTTTATCATCCGGCGAAAAAATCCTGGGATGCCGGTATTTCATCTTGGAAGACACGCCGGAAATCACGTCTTCAATGGTAAACAATCCCTCTTCCTGGGCGATCACACTGTGAAGCGCGATCTGAAACAACACGTCTCCCAGTTCTTCACAGAGATTTTCGCCGTCGTTTTCTTTTTCCAGAATATCAATCCCCTCCAGGACTTCTTCCGTCTCGTTCACCATGTATGGTTTCAGACTTTCATGTGTCTGTACACTGTCCCAGGGACAGTGCTCTCTTATTTTCCTGACCACATCCATAAATTCATCAAAGGTCTGCATATCACCCGTCCTCCTCCGGAAAAACGGTCCTTCGTCTCTCCTGATTTTTTCTTATTATACACCGCATCTTTCCGGAAAGAAAGTCTTTCCGAACCTGTCCCAGCAATCTTTCTGGCGAATAAGTATCTCCAGTTTCTCTGTATTTTTTTCGGAGATCCACGCTTTCTTATGTGTATAATAATAATTCGCCAGTTTCCAGTATTTATCAGGATAGATAAATCTCACCCGCAGGTATTTCCATTCATCTCCGGATATTTTCCGTTCTCTGTCATAACTGTCCAGCATCTTTTCGGCAAGAAAAAGGCTCCAGTTGTTTTTTTCCAGGATTTTTCTCATAAAGCGGTAAAGATCAGCCATCTGTATATCGAACCCCCAGTGGCCGAAATTTGTCACCGCGGCGCCCTGGCCGGTAAAAAGAATATTATGCTGATTATATTCTCCGTGGCAGACCGTCCCTTCCTTTCTGCTTTGCTCCATCAGCCGCTCATACCCCGGATCCTGAAGCATCTCCAGCGCCTCTTCCCCTTTTTCCAGGAAACCTTCCACACTCCCCAGAAAAATCTTTTCAAACGGACAGGAGGCTCCTTTTTTCCTTATAAATTTGCGTATTTTCCGCAGCTCCTGATTATGCCTGACGTATACGTTTCTCAATTCCGGTTCCATATAATATTCTGCCAGAGGAAGTTTCATCACTTTATGTATTCCGGCAAGCTGACGGACCGCTCTTTCGATATCCTGTTCAGATCTCACGTCGCATTCTCTGCCTTCATACCAGTGCTGGACGGTATAGGAAATATTTTCTTCGTTTCTGCTTACCAGCTCCCCGTCTTTATTTTCCAGATAACTGTCTGTGAGAAACCCGTTCTGTTCTACGACGCCAAGAAGCTCCTGCTGTTTTTTCAGTTTTTTTTCGGATCCTATAAATTCCTTTATAACCACCGGTCCCTGTTCTGTGCGGCACATCAGAGCCCCCCGGATCCTGGCCGAGGACGAAGCCGTCAGGCCGTACTGCTCCAGAACACTGAGTCCATAATCATACAAATACTTCTCCCCCTCTTGTTTTTGTACCTTCTATCTTATGTATGTTCCAAAAGAAAATAGTACAAAAAATGAGGGGAAATGTCCCCTCATTTTATCATTGACATCAGTATTTCTTTTTTATTATCCTCCGGATTTTCCAGGACGTGTTCCAGAAGCCTGTTCAGTGTATCTCCAAGCTCAGGACCGGGAGCGCATCCCGCGGCGATAAGATCCCTCCCGTTTACAGCGAGCATTTTCAGAGAAATACATTGCTTCTTTTCAAGAATTTCCCTGTAACAGGCGTTTACGCCATTCTGCCTTTCCTCTTTCTCAGCTCTTCTGTAGTCGCTCTGGGCAAGCATATCCGCCCGCTGTACCTCCATGTAGAGCGGGAAGATATCTTCGCCGATCCTGTTTACCGCTCGTCTCACTGCCTTCATCTCAGGCATAGGCCTGTAGTCATGCCAGCGGATCAGTCTCCGGACTTTTGAGATGGTTTCATTGTCGAATTTCAGTCTGCGCAGGATATCGACCGCCATCTTCTCTCCCGCGGGACCGTGCATTTTAAAATGATCCCTTCCGTTTTCGTCCGTCGTTTTTACTGCGGGCTTCCCGATATCATGAAGGAGCATCGTAAGTCTCAGCACTTTATCCGGCCGGACATTCACAAGGCTTTTCAGTATATGTTCTCCCACGCAGCAGCAGTGATACGGCGTATTCTGTTCCGTCTCCATACAGGCGTCAAACTCCGGAAGGAACTGATGTGTTATCCCGGTCTCATAAGCTGTGCGCAGATAATCCGGATGAGGCGAAACAAGGAGTTTCACCAGCTCGGTCTGAATACGTTCCGCGCTGACCAGCTTCAGGTTGGGAGCCAGCTTTTCGATTCCTTTGCGCGTTTTCTCTTCTATGGAAAAACCCAGCTGCGCGGAAAAGCGCACTGCTCTCAGTATCCGCAGCGCGTCCTCCTGAAACCGTTCCAGCGGATCGCCGACACAGCGGACAACTTTATTCGCCATGTCCTCCATCCCCTGAAACAGATCCACCAGGCCTCTGTCCGGATGATACGCCATGGCGTTGATGGTGAAATCACGCCTTTTCAGATCCTCTTCAAGACTTGCGGTAAAAGAAACTTCTTTCGGATGGCGTCCGTCTTCATAATCTCCGTCCAGCCGGTAGGTGGTAACCTCAAATCCTTCTTTGTCCATCAACACCGTCACCGTGCCATGCTTAAGGCCTGTATCCACAGTTCTGGCAAAAAGAGCCTTGACCTGCTCCGGCCGGGCCGATGTAGTGATATCCCAGTCGTCGGGACGGCGGCCGAGAATACTGTCTCTGACGCAGCCGCCCACAACATATGCTTCGTATCCGTTCGCTTCCAGTTTCCGGAGTATTTTTTCCGCTTTTTCAGGAATCGCCAGTTTCATAATTAATATGCTCTTCCCCAGTATACCATCTTCTTCGCCGGCTTGCCGCAGCAGACGCAGACGTCGCTGATATGCTCCTGTTTAAACGGCATACATCTGGATGTTGCCTGAACATCCTCTTTGATCTTATCTTCACATTCTCTGGAACCGCACCACATGGCTTTTACGAATCCAGGTTTTGTATTGATAAGTTCTTTAAACTCGTCATAGTTTTTCGCCGTATAGGTATGGCTGTCGCGGTGAGCTCTGGCTCTCTCCAGCATGTCTTTCTGCATGGTATCCAGTACTTCCTGTACTTTTGCCGGAAGCTCTTCAAAAGATACCACATATTTCTCTCTGGTATCCCTGCGGCAGATCACAGCCTGTCCGTTCTCGATATCCTTGGGTCCGCATTCCACACGTACCGGAATTCCTCTCATCTCCTGCTCCGCGAACTTATATCCCGGGCTTCTGTCCGTGTCGTCCACTTTTACGCGGATGCCTGCAGCCTTCAGGGCGGCAAAAAGTTCGTCAGCCTTTTCAAGCACGCCTTCTTTTCTCTGCTGGATGGGAATGATGACCGCCTGTACCGGAGCGATCCTGGGCGGAAGCACAAGTCCGCTGTTATCGCCGTGAACCATGATAATAGCGCCGATGATACGTGTGCTCATTCCCCATGATGTCTGATGTACATACTGAAGTTTGTTCTCTCTGTCTGTATACTGGATGCCGAAAGCGCGGGCAAAGCCGTCTCCGAAGTTGTGGCTTGTTCCGGACTGGAGCGCTTTTCCGTCATGCATCAGCGCCTCGATGGTATAGGTGGACTCAGCGCCTGCGAATTTCTCTTTATCTGTCTTCTGTCCTTTGATCACCGGGATCGCCAGTACTTCCTCGCAGAAATCCGCGTATACATTCAGCATCTGGATCGTTCTCTCCTCAGCCTCTTCCGCGGTGGCGTGGGCCGTATGTCCCTCCTGCCACAGGAATTCCCTGGAACGGAGGAAAGGACGGGTGGTTTTTTCCCAGCGCACAACAGAGCACCACTGGTTATAAACCTTGGGAAGATCTCTGTGAGACTGGATATCCTTCTGATAAAAGTCGCAGAACAGCGTCTCAGAGGTAGGACGCACGCAGAGACGTTCCTGAAGCTGTTCCAGACCGCCGTGAGTCACCCAGGCAACCTCCGGCGCGAATCCTTCCACATGATCTTTCTCTTTCTGAAGAAGAGATTCCGGAATAAACATGGGCATGTACACATTCTCCACGCCTGTTTCCTTGAATTTTCTGTCAAGCTCATGCTGGATATTTTCCCACAGGGCGTATCCTGCCGGCTTGATCACCATACATCCTTTTACACTGGTATATCCGCACAGCTCGGCTTTTTTTACCACGTCGGTATACCACTGGGCGAAATCCTCCTCCATGGAAGTGATCGCTTCAACCAGTTTCTTTTCCTTTGCCATGATTCTTCTCCTTTTCTGATACTGATTTGCTGCCCGCCGCCTGTAGAGGCGGGAGTCATTTCACATCTGACATAAAAAACGGAGTCCTCAGATCCCCGTAAAGGGACCGAAAGACTCCGGCGGTACCACCCTTATTGACAATGCACGTACGCGCACTGACCTCTCTTTTTTCTTTAACGCAGAATTACGCCGTACTTCATTTGCACGGAGCTCCGAGGCCGGTTCCATGATTCGCGCACAGGATCCTCGCACCATATGGATCCCTCTCTGAGATTACTCCTCATGTACTATTCTCTTCACCGCTTTTTCTGCACATTATTCTATGCGATATTTCTTTTTGTGTCAACCCTGACGGTATAAATTTTTTCCGTCTGCGCGATCTTGCCCCGCGCCGGGACGGGCAGATTTATACCGTGAAGGAAATCTCCCTGCCGGTACGGTTGTAGCGGTAATAGCGGACGCCTGCAGCGTCGAGCATACGTTTGGACGCGATCACGGACGGAGTGTCCTCGTATTTGTCACAGTCATACACAATGGTTTTGATCCCCGACTGTATGATCGCCTTGGCGCACTCGTTGCAGGGGAACAGGGAAACATAAAGCTTCGCTCCCTCCAGGCTTCCGCCTCTGTAGTTCAGAATGGCGTTCAGCTCACTGTGGGTGACGTAAAGATACTTGGTGTCCAGCGGTTCCCCTTCCCTTGCCCATGGAAACTCGTCATCCGAACATCCCATGGGAAATCCGTTGTAGCCCATGGACAGTATCTTATTGTCTTTGCTTACGATACAGGCCCCCACCTGGGAATTGGGATCTTTTGACCGCATTCCCGAGAGGATAGCCACGCCCATGAAATATTCATCCCAGGAAATATAACCCTTACGTTTCTGATTCTGTGTCTCCATTGTAAAAACCTCCCTGTCTGCCTTATTCGCTCTCTATCTGTTCGATCCTGCGGATATGGCGCTCATCGCCGGAAAACGGTGTATTCAGGAAAGTATCCACGATCTTAAGAGCCAGTCCGGGGCCAACCACTCTTCCGCCCATGGCAAGAATGTTGGCGTCATTATGAAGCCTTGTCGCCTCTGCGCTGAAACAGTCTGAGCAGAGAGCCGCCCGGATGCCTTTGAACTTATTGGCGGTAATAGAAATACCGATCCCTGTTCCGCAGATCAGGATCCCTTTCTCACACTCGCCGCTGAGAATCGCCTTCGCCACACGCTTCGCGTAAATGGGATAATCCGTGGATTCCATACTGTCGCAGCCGAAATCTTTGTACGGGATCTTCTGTTCGTCCAGGTGCTTCCTGATCTCCTGTTTCAGTTCATAGCCCCCATGGTCACAACCTAATGCTATCATGTTTCTTCCTCCTCCGTGATATGTATGATTTTATGTCCTGCCGCTTTTAAAAGGCGGTTCATAATTGCCTGTCCCATTCTGGGAGTATAAAAAGCCTCAGAGTAGATCACATCCGCCCCGTCGCTGTCGAAATCCCTCAGCACTCCGTACAGATGTCTTGCAATCTCCTCCTCATCCTGCCTGCTGCCAATACTTCTGACGATACCCTGTCTGTACAAAGGCGCCGTCTCGTCTGCCGCGATGATCCCGGTCTTCTTTCCCTCCGCCTCAGCACTGGCGGCAGCCCTGCTGATATAACGGATCACCGCATCCTCCGGTCCCTCGATAATGGCAAGGTCAGCTTTCGGCGCATAATGGCGGTATTTCATCCCCGGCGCTTTCGGGTGGACGCTGCTGTCTGTAATGAGGAGCCCACGGTCCATCCGCACTTCACATCCCAACGTCTCCTGAAGCATCTCCAGAGAAATATATCCCGGGCGCAGGACTACCGGAATCTCCTCTGTAAAATCCACGATCGTAGATTCCAGACCGATCCCCACCGGGCCGCCGTCCAGGATCATGTCCACCGCGTCCCCCAGGTCCTCTTCCACATGGGAAGCCATGGTGGGGCTGGGTCTTCCGGAAGTATTCGCGCTTGGCGCAGCGACAAATCCCCCCGCAGCGCGGATCAGCGCCTGCGCTACCGGATCGCTCGGGAAACGGACGGCCACGCTGTCAAGGCCTCCCGTGGTTTCCCTGGGAACGATATCCGCCTTCGGAAGGATCATAGTCAGCGGTCCCGGCCAGTATTTCTCCGCAAGGATCCGGGCTTTTTCCGGAACCTCCGTCACAATTTCATCCAGTTTATCCAGTTCCGCGATATGAACGATCAGAGGGTTGTCCGACGGTCTCCCTTTGGCCGCGTATATCTTCATGGAAGCCATGGGATCAAGAGCGTTCCCTCCCAGCCCGTAAACCGTCTCTGTGGGGAACGCCACCAGGCCTCCTTCTTTCAGGATCTGTCCTGCTCTTTCTATAGCCGCCCTGTCCGGACGGTTTCTGTCTACAGTTACAACTTCTGCTTTCATTCTGTATGCTTCCTCTCGTTTTCCGGCATCTTACTGGCGGATATAGATCCCCTGGGATTCAATGAAATCATCCAGCTCCTGCAGCCCGTCCTGAGCCCAGGTCTCTGACATCACGAATTCCTCCGGAAAAAACATTTCCTGCGCAATACGCTTCCCGGACTCCGTGCGGAAAATCTTCTCCACGCTTTTCCTTACCGTCTCCCGGTCCATATTGTTTTCGAAATAATTCACAAGAAAATCGGCTTCCACCAGAATCTGATAATCCATTCCCTCAATGCCGGTGTAAGTGTGATGGTGTCCCACAAGAAACGATACTCTCTCGATCACTTCCTGATCAAAACCCAGAAGCTTCATCATCTTCTCCGCCTCTGCCGGCCCCTCCTTCTCCTGAAGAGAGCCGTTCTCTTTTCCGTATTTTTCAAGCGCGGGACGGATACCGATATCGTGGACACAGGCCGCGGCCTCCAGAATATAGAGAGTTTTCTCATCCAGTCCTTCTTCTTCACCGATCAGCTTCGCAAAACCGCGCACTTTCATAAAATGCTGGATCCTGGCAGGATCTCCGCGGTAAAAACCGATCATTTCTTTACAGAGATTGTTTAATCTTCCCATCGTACCCTCCTGAAAGCGATTTCCTTATCCATTCGCCATTCAGCTGTTTTTTATTATAATTTATTTGGGGATGCTTTACAACCGGCATTTGCCTTTCCGGTCACCACACCTTTACGATGCATGTGCCCGACCAGTTGTCTTCAAACACAACTTCTCCCAGCGACTTCAGCATGTCGACATTCATTTCCTGTCCGTATTTTTCACGTTCGCAGGAACCTATAAAAATGTAGGCCACTTCATATTTTTCCAGGAGTTCCCTGATTTCCCCGCTGTCCCCGGATGTATATATGGTTTCCACATCTTCCGCCCGGGCGTTCAGATCCGCGACATCGTTCCTCCACAGCCATTCGTGGACGTACCATCCCAGAACTGTGGGAAGCCCTGTCATGGCGGACACTCTTTCGTACTGAGTATAACTGTCGCCGTTAGCCTCAAGGACCACCGGAGATCCTTCCACGTTATTTTTCAGCCAGCGTATCCCGGCCGCGTCCGCCGAAAAGTCTGTTTCAAGAAACGCGGTGGCGTTAAGTCCCTGATACTGTGACGGATCAAACACATTCCCGAACCAGGAACCCACGCTGTTTCCGAAATATCCCCAGGTCCATACCAGAAGGAACAGTCCTGCTCCTCCCACCGCCTTCAGCCATTTTCGGCGAAAAACAGCCAGGAACCGGAACAGCACATAGACCATGGTCATGGCGAACATGATGTATGCCTGATATGTCAGTTTAAACATGGTGTTCGCCCTGGCGTTGCCGTTCTCGTAGATATCCCTCACATATACCAGTTCCGGGATCAGCACAAGCCCCGCCGCGCACAGTCCCAGGATCACGGCAAACATATCCGGGGTTTTCAGCGCCGCCAGAAAATGATACGGGGTTTTTCTGTCCGCCCCCCGCAGTTTTTCCCACAGAAGGATGATCACAAACAGAAACGTGAGTATTGCCGGAAGTCCCCACAGGATCAGAAGCTGATGGGGAAGCGAATGATTTTTCGCCAGAGCCACTCCCTGTACCATTGTCTCGAATTTAAGGGTGAAGGGAAGGATCACAGCAGTGGAAATAACCAGCATTTCCGCGGCCTGCGCGGCAGTAACCGCGAGTATCCCCGACGCCTTTCCCCGAAACATCACAATATTGGCGAACAGGATCACGCCTCCCGCCACCACAAAATAGATCACAAAATCCCAGTAATTGGTCCAGTGGAACATGCCCAGCAGCACGCCCGCCAGAAGAATATGAGGCATCAGCAGCATCTGCCGCCAGAAGCTCTTTTTGTTTTCCGCTGCCGGATGAAACTCCCGGCTGCGCACGCTGCGGATCCAGGCGTAAAGGATCCCCAGAAGCAGCAGTACGAACATCACGTTTACCACATGGGCGTGAAGATCTCCCAGGACGAAAGAATAACAGGGAAATTCATGGATCGTTTTGTCATCCACATCCGGATTGTAGCCGATATATCTCGTCGCATCCGGAAACCAGTAACTTTCTTCCGGCTGTCCGGTGATCTTCGCGATCAGCGGTATGATCTGGCCGTAGATCACGTAATGCATATTCCCCGCTATGGAAACAGAAATACCGGCCACAGCACCTGTAACCGCGGGAAGCGCTTTTTTCCAGCCGATCCGGAAGATGCCAAGACGGTCTTTCACCATCTGATACACAAGAGAAAACGGAAGGATGAACGCCAGGCCCGCCACGAAGGTACGCATCAGATTATAGGTGATCTCTACTTTGCTTCCGGAAAGCTTTGTGAGAAACACTGCGAAGTACTGACCGCCGTAATAATAGTTCATATCCCCCTGTGAATACCACATATCCGGCGCGGGAAGCGTTTCGCTCCGCATCATGGCTTCCATAAATCCGTAGTCCATAAATTTCTCTGTGCCGTATGCTGCCGGATGAAATCCGGCCAGATATGTCCACAGAAGAAAAAAAGCGAAAAACAGGATTTCTTCCCAGTATATCAGTTCCAGATGATCCAGCGGCAGACATTCTATTCCGTTTCTGTGCTGTCTGAAAAAAAGCAGAACACAGACGGCTCCGCATGCAAGTACGATGCCGATGCAGGAAACCGTATTAAAACGGAGAACTCCCACCGCAGTTAAAAACCATGTGAGAAATCCCGTCAGAGCGATTGCCAGAACTTTGGAAAACACCCAGCCCTTATCGTCAAAATCCCTGAAAAGCCTGCCGGTAAGAGGCATGGCCGCCATTCCCATTACTCCTGCCAGAAGCCACCACGTCCAGAATGTCCAGACGTCCCCTTTCAGCAGAAAAACGGAAAGCGCCGGCAGGAAAAATGCCGGAATCAGTTTTATTATGATCTTCTTCATGTTTTCATGTTTCATATATTCGTATTCTCCCGTCTTCAGACTGATATACCATGGAATAAAGTTCACGGATCGTATCTTCCTGACACGTCATCCCCTCGAACTCCATTCCCTCCTCATAAAGAATATACGTGATTTTTTCCTGTTTTACAAGTTCCTTCACAGCCTCTTTGTCTTCAGAGGTATAAATTTCCACAGCCTTCTGTGCCCGTCCGTAAGTATCATAACCGGCGGACCATGCGTAATAGGGCCATCCCAGATACATCATCACGCCGGACATGGTCACCTCGTTCATGCTGTATTCCGGAGTCAGGATCAGATCCTTCTGATCCAGATGTTCTGAGAGCCAGTCTGTCAGAGCGCTGTCCATAAACACCGTAACCCTGTGCCCCGGCCCGTTGTTTCTTAAAATGACCACAAAATCATAAATACCTGTGGCTGTAAGGCAGATCGCCAGCAGAACTGCCGCCAGTTTTCTGAAGAACGAGACGGCAGGACGCCTTTTTTTCTTCTTTCCCCATATCCCGACAAGAACTCCCGCCCAGAGTATTGTCAAAAACGCGTAGGAGATCATGATATATTTATGATTCACCGTAACGTCAGGCGTAAGCGAAAAACAGAAAGCAAAGAACAGCGGGAACAGGCTGCTGACCGTCAGGGCCCGGAAAATTCTTTTCTTTAAAATAACAAGAAGCGGGAGCACTCCGATAAAAAATATGCCGCTCATCTGAATCAGGAACCACAGCACTCCTGCAAAACTCTTGTCTTCAGATATGAACCCCCAGTAAAAGCTGGTCTCCACCGCAGAACCCCGGATAAATATCCTGGTCTGGAGAACAGAAAAGAAAACAGCCGTCGCAGCCGTCACCAGATAATCCAGTTTCCCGTCTGAAAAAACGGCAAATCCCATAAGGATCAAAAGACCGCCGATCACAGCCGCCCCGTTCCAGAAAGCTGTCAGACCAAGCATCATACCCGCGGCGAGAGCCCATTCTGGGCTTTTCATTTTCCATGCTTTTCTGTCAAAAAAGAGGAATTTCAGCCACGCAGCGCCTTTTTCTTTTCGACGGCACCCTGCTTCCACCCAGTCCAGATAAAACCAGAGTACCAGAGCTGCTATGAGAAGCCCGAAAGCCAGATGTCTCTGATTCAGATACACATTAAAATTCCAGAGGCCCCAGTCCTCATTGGGCGTGTAACCGATAAACGCGGTATTCTCCGCCAGTGTTTTTATCAGATCCCCGGAGCGGAAATGTTCCCACAGATACCGGAAAAACGTGAAGGAACTGCGGAAGAAAAACAACATTACCGCAAGTACCCCCGCTTTTCCACTGCCTGTAAGCCTGCGGGCCAGACAGTACAGCACCATGAGGAATCCCAGCAGTGCGAAAACGCTCAGGAGATTATAGGCCACATCGATCCTCAGCCCCAGGTATTCAAGATTTCCCACCAGGAACTGGAACATAAAGTGATACTTCACATCTTCTCCGCCAAAATGGGGATACTGGGTGGGGAAATTATTCCCTCTGGAAAACGACCGCATCATGGCCGTATGCGGCGCGTAATCCCCGTAAACCGTGAAACCGGAGTAAAGGATCCCGTCCCGGATATAAAACACATAGAACATGATCCAGGTAAGAAAAGCCAGAAGGAAAAGGAAAAACACTGTTTCTTTTATAAACCGCTTCTTTCCCTGTCCTTCCCGGCGCTCCCGTTTCAGTAAGACAGGAAACGCTTCAGCCAGCCCTTTTTCCCTGATACGGTGTCCGTACAGAACTGCGAGAAACGCCGCCGTCCCTGTCATTACGATCATATTTCCCCACAAAAGAGGTTCTTTCGAATTCAAACATACGCTTAGAAGAAACGCCGTTCCGTAAGACGCCCACCCCATGGCAAGGGTTCCAAGCCCGAAGGACGCCGGCAGGAACAGCCAAAGGCGGGATTGCCCCGCCTTTGGCACCAGTTCTCTTCCAAGCAGAAAAATAAGCAGTACAAAAATGATTCCAGGCATCTTATCTCCTGTCCTTGTCCACAAATTCAAGACTCAGTATACTGAAAGCGCTGAACGCCGCCGCAAAGCCCAAAAGGTAAAGCCAGCGACGGGTGACAAGATCCGGTTCATAATTATAGATCTTCCTGTAAGTCATGTCGGAAGACATATCCCGGATCATATCGTCCGGCAGAAGATCAACCAGAATGTCCATACCATCGAACTGTTTCAGTTCCTCAAGCTCCTGTTCCAGCGCAACGGAGGGGATTTCATTCAGATTCGCCTCTATACAGAGCACCCTCTGTCCCCACTTGCTGATCGTAAGCGCGGAGACTTTCTGAGCCGGTCCCGTAAGGGGAAAGATCGACCCGGAAAAGATAAGCTGTATGATAAGCAGAAAGGGCATTACCGTCATGGCCGCAGTAGTGGATTTCACCACGGAAGAAACCGCAAGGCCCATGGTGTCCGCCGCGAACAGCACCAGAAAGAAACAGATGAAAGCGTCAATATAATAACTTCCCGTTACCACGCCCTCAGACGGAAGCTCCATAAAAAATCCGAAGATCACCAGCATAAGCACCGCCTGTACGGCGCACAGGGCAGCCTGAAAGATCAGATGCGCCGCCACATAGGAGGATATATGAAGTCCCGTCCTGTGCTCCCTTTTAATGATGTCTCTCTCCCGGCAGATATTCTGGATGGAGTTGAACACTCCCACCCAGATCATTGCGGTCACAATGGCGAACATGCCTGTTCTGGTGAATTCCTTCTCCACGAACATCTTATCTCCCATCACCACAGACAGAAGGACCGCGATCACCACAGCGAACGCGATAAATTTCCAGCCTCTCTCATGAAGGAAGATCCGGTAGAATTTCCCTGTGTATATCCGGACCTGTCCCCATCTCCCAATTCGTTCATTCGTTTCTTCTCTCATTATTTCTCATCCAGTTCTTTAAATTTTTTTATAAATTCATCGGCAAGGCCTTCCCCGCCCTCGTCTTTGCGGTTGATCTTCTTTACGATCCCCTCAAGGGAGTCCGTACCGAAAAATTCCTTCGCCTCGTCCACCATGCCGTAGAACGCCAGACGTCCTACATTCTTTTCTTCGCTCTTGGCGAGAACCAGGACTTTGTCAAACAGATCCGCCGCCCGGTCCGGCGCGTGGGTGATCACCATAACGATCTTGTTCTCATCCGCAATGCGGCGCAGATTCTCCATAAGACTCCTCGCCATGGTCCCGTCCAGTCCGGAATCCGGCTCATCCAGGAAAAACAGGCTGGGATCCGCAATAAATTCCACTGCGATAGAAAGACGTTTCCGCTGGCCTCCGGACAGCTTCTCCACAAAATTGTCTTTTTCTCTCTCCAGGCCCAGGAGTTCCAGAACCTGAAGGATGCGTTCTTTCCTGGAATCATCGTTTAAGGAAGCGGGAAGTTTCAGTTCCGCCGCGTTATCCAGCGTATCATAAACGGTATCGTCCTCCCGGAGAAGATCCTGCTGGGGAACAAAACCGATCTCATATTTCATCTGGTTATAGTTGCGGTATATATCCCGGTCTCCTTCTTTTATAGTCCCTTTCGCCTTCTCATACCCCATTACAGCGTTGATAAATGTGGTCTTGCCGGCTCCGGAGCCTCCCAGGATAAGCACCATTTCACCGGGATCCACAGAAAGGCTGATATCCTCCAGAAGGATCTTTTTCCGGAAAAAGTCCCATACACTTTTTTCTTCTATATGGATGCTGAGACTGTTCTGAGACGATTCCTCGTGGCTGTATTCCAGCTTCCCGTCGCGGTAAAGAAACAGCGTATCTCCGATACGGATCACATCTGCTTCTCTGAGAGGCGTTTCCTCTGTAATCCTGTGGTTATTCAGAAAGACGCCGTGTTTCGTGTTGTGATCTTTCAGTTTCCAGTTCCCGCGGTCATAAAAAAGAATCCCGTAATGTCTGGGAAGCTCCGTGATCATGGACTCCTCCCTGAACGCCTCCTCCGGTCCGGTCTTCTCCTCGTGACGGCTGATATAATAGCGGCTTGACTTCTGATCAAGCTCCAGCGCTCTCCACTGGGCGTTCTCCACGTAACGCTTCCGGTAAAGAATCACCGCGCACTCTTCCTTCTTGGTTTCTCTGCATTCATTTTCAAAACGAAGCACATCTCCGTCAGAGAGCGGGATCTGCTTCATTCCCGGGAAATTCTCCGGAGAAACAAGTACGCCGTTCAGATATGTACAGCCTTTCCCTTCCAGATCCTCATAGGCGAATCCGTTGTGGACCCTTACAAGTTTTCCGTGATCTGTTCTGACCTTCTCTGAGTCTATCCCCAGATATCCCTCTCCTGTTTCTCTTCCCAGTATGATATCATTTTCCACCGGCACTGCCTGTAACTCTTTTTTTCCAATGCAGATCACAAGTTTCGCCGCGAGGCCTTTGGATCCGTTTTTTTCCCCGGCGCTTTGCTCCTGCCCGTAACCGCCGTTCGTTTTCTCCTGCGTCATTCTCTGCGTCTCCAGTCGTTATTTTCCAGTATCGCGGCAAAAAAGTTCCCCTCCGCCGTCTGTATTCTCTTCTATTAGTATAGCAAAATTATCACCACAGACAACCCCCATTCTGAAAATCACCCTGTTTTGTCCTTATAAACCGCTCTGCAGCAGACTGATTTCGATCCCTTCCGCCAGCGCCGCGGCAATCCTGTCCTGATATCCACTGTCCTGAAGCAGGCGCGCCTCTTCCGGGTTTGTCAGAAATCCGCATTCTGCGATCACTGTAACGGAAGTACTGTTTTTCAGGAGATAGTATCCGGCATTTCCCTTTTCCGTACGCGGTTTCTGAACATTCAGTCCGTCGTTCAGGCTCTTCTGGATAATCTCCGCGGTCTTCCGCCCTTCTTCCGATCCCTGATAATAAAACACCTGCGGACCTCTCACCGAAGGATCTTCATAGCTGTTCTGATGGATACTGACAACAAGGTCCGGGGATTCTTCTTCGATCAGACGGATCCTTCTCTTAAGATCCTGAAGTTTTTTATTCTCCGCCTGCTCATCATACAGTCCCTCGTCCGTTTCTCTTGTCAGCACAACATGAAATCCCTTTCCCTCCAGACGTTTTTTCAGTTTCAGCGAAATATCCAGATTAATCCCTTTTTCCTCAAGGCCGCCTGCTCCCACCATCCCGGGATCCTTCCCTCCGTGTCCGGGATCCACCAGAACAGTTCTGTAATTCTTTTCTTCATTTTTCTTTTCTCCGTCCGCCCGGGCCGCCTGCCATGACAGCAGAAGGAAACAGAGGATCAGGAGAACGGACATGACCCGTTCTATGATATGCCGTGTCACTAAAATACACCTGCCGTTACAGTTTCCTGCTAAATATATGTAAGGTTTTCGCGTTTTATTACACAGGCAGGGTATGTTGTTTCAAAAAGGCTCCGTATTTTCACATAGTATCGCAAAAGACGTTCCCTCTTAAAATTTTCCGTAAAACAAAAGCTCCGGGAATGATACGGACATATCATCCCCGGAGTTCATTCACTGCCGCGTTATTTTGTTTTTCCTGCCGCCATCTCAAATTCTTTTACGATCTCTTTATCCGGCTCCTTTGTGCACAGAGAAACCACAACGATAAAGATACAGGAGATCACAAATGCGGGGAACAGCTCATAAATTCCCCATACGCCGCCCATTGGGCTGAGAAGATTCTTCCATACGAAAACGGAAATTCCTCCGGCAAGCATACCTGCGATAGCTCCCTGACGGTTGATCCTCTTCCAGAACAGAGAGAACAGCATGACCGGTCCGAAAGTAGCTCCGAAACCAGCCCATGCAAAAGAGACAAGGGTAAAGATAACACTGTCCTCATCCCACGCGATCACAAGACCAATAAGAGCGATCAGAAGCAGCACGATCCTGGATACGTTCATAACTTTTTTATCATCTGCTTTTCCCTTTTTCAGAATACCCTCATAAATATTCTTGGAAAATGCGGACGCCGCGATCAGCAGATAGGAATCTGAAGAACTGATGGTAGCTGCCAGGATACCTGCCATGATCACGCCTGCAAGCACTGCCGGAAGCAGGTTCTGGGAAAGAATGATAAATACATTCTCCGCGTCGCTGGCCGTTGCCAGAGCCGGCTCTGTGGGTAAGAGGGCGCGTCCGATCACACCGATAGTCACTGCCGCGAACAGAGAGATCACGCACCATACGGTTGCGATCCTTCTGGATTTCGTCAGCTCCTCTTCCTTACGGATCGCCATGAAACGGAGCAGTACCTGGGGCACGCCGAAATATCCAAGTCCCCAGGACAGTGTGGATATGATCGTAAGTAATCCGTATTTTCCGGCTTCTCCGAACTGAGCGGCGCCGTTTACCACCTGCTGCACGCCGGAAGCGTCAGTCTGGGGCGTAGCGATTCCGATAAAGGTCAGAAAGCCCGGGATGTCCCGCACATTATCAAATACAGCTCCAAGTCCTCCTGCCGCGCTTGTTCCCAGGATCAGGATCGTCAGAAGCGCGATCACCATAACTACCGCCTGCATGAAGTCAGAGGCGCTCTCTGCGAGGAAACCACCGATAAAAGTATAAACAACCACAAAAACCGCGCCTGCGATCATCATGGAATGGTAGGATGCTCCGAACAGCGTGGAAAACAGTTTTCCGCATGTAACAAAGCAGCTGGACGCGTAAACGGTAAAGAATACCAGGATAAACAGAGCGGAAATCCCCAGAATCACCTTGTTTTTCTCATGGAAACGGTTACTGAGAAAATCCGGAACCGTAATAGCGTCTCCTGAAACAGCGGAGTAGCGGCGCAGTCTCTTCGCAACGATCAGCCAGTTTACATACGTACCTACCGCAAGACCGATAGCGGTCCATGCCGCATCGGCGATTCCGCACCAATACGCCACTCCCGGCAGTCCCATCAGGAGCCACCCGCTCATATCCGACGCCTCCGCACTCATAGCCGCAACCCACGGGCCCAGAGAACGGCCGCCGAGGAAATAGTTCTCGGAATTTGCCTGGGCACGTTTGGCGAAATACAGACCAATGCAGATAACGATCAGCATGTAGCCGATCATGGCGCATAAAATTTTAATTGTATCGCCTGACATTTTTTCTCCTCCTCATTTTGTAAAATAAAAATAAAATATTTATAAATTTTAACAGAATTTGCCTCATATGTAAACCCCTGCCCGGATATCAAAAAACGCAGCCGCGGGATATTCTTTCCTGCAGCTGCGTTTCGCCGTCTATTCGTATTTTACAATTTCCTTTTTCAATCGTTTCATAATTCTTTTTTCCAGGCGGGAAATATAGGACTGGGAGATTCCAAGAAGATCCGCCACCTCTTTCTGCGTTTTCTCTTTTCCCTCCGCGCTGTTAAGCCCGAAACGGAGCCGGATGATCGTCTGCTCTCTGGGCGAAAGTCTGCTGATGGCTTTTCCGAGAAGTGTGATCTCCACTTCGTCCTCCAGCTTTCTGGATATCACATCATCATCTGTTCCCAGAATGTCCGACAGCAGGAGTTCGTTGCCGTCCCAGTCTACATTCAGAGGCTCGTCGATAGAAACCTCCATCTTGGTCTTGCTGTTCCGCCTGAGATACATCAGTATCTCATTTTCAATACACCGGGATGCGTAAGTCGCCAGTTTGATATTTTTCACCGGATTAAATGTATTGATCGCCTTGATCAGGCCGATGGTTCCTATAGAGATCAGATCCTCCACGCCCACGCCGGTGTTGTCAAATTTTCTCGCGATGTATACGACCAGTCTCAGGTTATGTTCGATCAGAAGCGTCCGCGCCTCCTGCTCTCTGTCCGTTCCCAGTTTGCTGATAACATACGCTTCTCTTTTCGGCTCCAGCGGTGCAGGAAGAACATCGCTGCCTCCGATATAATAAAGTTCTCCCGGTCTTGAAAGAACAAATCTCTGAAACATCCGGAACGGATAATAACTTGCTTCTGCTGCTGATCTGCTCATAAAATGCCCCCTCCTAATGCAATAATCTGGAATTCAACAGTACTTTGTACTCTTTTCCCAAAGCGGAGGGTTCAAAAACCAGCGCAAATACCGGCTTCGCAATGCGGACCTCTTCTGCCGGGGTGAAAATACAAAGCTCATCCAGTGTAACTGTCAGCATCAGTCCTTCCCTGTGTCCTACCGTACGGCACGACAGATATCTGGGCCTGAGACTGGCAATCTCTGTACTTTCCAGCTCCCCTGGATCCTCTTTGAGGTATTTCAGCCTGGACAAAACCTCTTCTGTGAGTATTTTTTCCAGGATAACCGCTTCCGCCACAGACACCGGAGCGCCGCTCACCGGATCTGTCAGCAGATTCCCCGTATCATAAAAACCGTATGCAGCCTGTTTTTTCCCCCGGCAGATCAGCGTGATCGGATAAAGATATTTCCTGCGGATGCGCAGAACATCTCCTGCGCAGACCGCGGTTCCTGTCCCTGCATACACGCAGAAAGCAAAAAGGAGAAATCTCCATATGCCGGCATTTTCCCACGAAACAGCCGACCGGAATCCTCCCCAGAGGAACGCGGTCAGATAAAGCATAAAGATCCCCTTTAACAGAAGGGAACCTCTTCTGACGCCATATCCGATCCGGATCATTCCCGCGGCGCACAGAGCGTGAAACAGGATAAAAAGTCCGGGAAATCTGTTCACGGGAAAAAAGACTGCCAGACAGGAAAAAAGAGCTCCAACGAGAGCTGCCGCCAGGCATCTGGGGACACTTTTCCTCAACCCCAGGAGCATTCCAAGAATCCTCAGGAGAATATAATCCATCAGAAGATTAGCCACGAAGACAATGTCTATGTAGATCTCTCCAGACATAAAAAAAGCCCCCTGCCACCTGTCAATCCTTCACTTTGGTAAGTGAATTCATTATAGGTGATAGGGGGTGCGTATTTTGTCAAAACAGAGGGGCTGTGCCCCAGAATTTCTCGTGAAATTACGACATCATATTTTTCTGATGGAGGACTTCCATCATCGTCCGCAGTTCCTGTATGGGAAACTGGCCGGGGGCGGAAGCCGCTCCTACTGTGGCAAACGTCACGGCGGAACCGAAATTCTCTCCGGCGATACGGCTGATGGATCCCAGGCCGCCCATAGCCATGGAGATCACCGGCTTATCCGTATATTTATGTACCATCTCGCTGGTCACCTGCATGATGGCCGCCACATCGTCAAACTCATCGGGCATGACCGCCATCTTCAGAATGTCCGCCCCGGTTCCGTCCATCCTCTTAAAACGCTCCAGCAGGATCTCCCTGCTGTCGGTCTTCTGAAAGTCATGGCTGGAACCGATAACCTTCACGCCAGCTTCCTGAAGCCCGCGGATAAGCTCCTCAGAGCGCTCACAGGAAAAGACTTCCACATCCACAAGATCCGCATATCCGCTTCTGGCCGCAGTCATATTAATACTTTCGTACTCCTCCGGAGAAATCCCGGCTTTCCCACCTTCTTTCTCTGTGCGGATGGTAAACAGAAAGGGGATGCCGGAGAGTATTCCGGCAATGCCTCCCATTGTTTTTACAAGCCTGTCTGTATCGGACAGATTTTCGTAAAAGTCCGCTCTCCATTCAGCCAGATCAGCTCCGGCTTCTTTTATTTTTTCCGCTTCCTGAAACAGCTCCTCAGCAGTGCCGCCGGTAAGAGGCACGCAGATTTTGGGCTGTCCGTCGCCCAGGGAAAGCATTTTTATCATGATCGGTTTTGTCATATCTTATTCCGTCACTTCTACTTTTCTGTTTTCTCTGTTACTGATCTCTTCTTTTATGGAAGCGATAAACTCATCCAGGGATTTCGCTCCCTCGTCGCCCAGGAAGCGGCTGCGCACAGCGACTTTGCCTTCTTCCTCTTCTTTTGCGCCTACAACAAGCATATAGGGGATCTTCTGCAGGCGGGCTTCACGGATCTTATAGCCGATCTTTTCCGCGCGGGAATCCACTTCTGCGCGGATGCCTGCGTCTTTCAGGGCTCCCAGGACTTTCTCCGCATAGTCCATATGTTTCTCAGAGATCGGAAGAACTTTCACCTGTACAGGAGCAAGCCAGGTGGGGAACGCGCCGGCAAAATGCTCGATCAGGATACCGATAAATCTCTCGATAGAACCGAAAGCCACTCTGTGGATCATGATGGGACGGTGTTTCTCACCGTCTGCTCCTGTGTATTCGCACTCGAACCGCAGCGGAAGCTGGAAATCAAGCTGGATCGTTCCGCACTGCCAGGTTCTTCCAATGGAATCCTCCAGATGGAAGTCGATCTTCGGTCCGTAGAACGCGCCGTCGCCTTCATTCACCACATAGTCAAGACCCAGATCATCCAGTGCGCCTCTTAAGCCTTCTGTAGCAATCTCCCAGTCCTCATCGCTTCCCATGGAATCCTCCGGACGGGTGGAAAGCTCTACATGGTATTTGAAACCAAAGAGCTGGTAAACGCTGTCGATCAGCTTGGCCACGCCCTTGATCTCATCGCGGATCTGCTCCGGCATCATGAAGATATGGGCGTCGTCCTGTGTGAAGCAGCGCACACGCATAAGTCCGTGAAGCTGTCCGGATTTCTCATGGCGGTGAACAAGGCCCAGCTCGCCCATACGCAGGGGAAGATCCTTGTAGGAACGGGGTTCTGATTTATAAACCAGGATACCGCCGGGGCAGTTCATCGGTTTGATGGCAAATTCCGTATCGTCGCTAACAGTGGTATACATGTTTTCTTTGTAGTGATCCCAGTGTCCGGAAGTCTCCCACAGATGGCGGCTCAGCATGATCGGCGTAGAAATCTCCACATAGCCGGCTTTCTCATGGATCTCTCTCCAGTAATCCAGAAGAGTATTCTTCAGAACCATTCCTTTTGGAAGGAAGAACGGGAATCCCGGTCCCTCCTCACGCATCATGAACAGACCCAGTTCTTTGCCCAGCTTTCTGTGATCGCGCTTCTTCGCTTCCTCCAGACGCGTGATATATTCCTCCAGATCCGCTTTCTTTGTGAAAGAAGTACCGTAAATCCTGGTAAGCATCTTGTTCTTCTCGCTGCCCCGCCAGTAAGCTCCCGCAAGGCTTGTGAGCTTAAATGCCTTTACCGGTTTCGTGGACATCAGATGCGGTCCGGCGCAGAGATCCACAAACTCTCCCTGCTGATAGAAACTGATCTCAGCGTCTTCGGGGAGGTCTTCGATAAGCTCAACTTTGTAGGGCTCGTTTTTCTCTTTGAAGTATTCAATCGCCTCCGCTCTCGGCTTTGTGAATCTTGTAATGGCAAGATTTTCTTTTACGATCTTCTTCATTTCCGCCTCGATCTTTGTAAGATCCTCAGCGGTGATGGGTTCTTCGCTGTCAACATCATAATAGAAGCCGTCGTCGATAGAAGGGCCGATAGCAAGCTTCACATCCGGATACAGACGTTTGATGGCCTGCGCCATAATGTGGGATGTGGTATGACGGAAGGCGCCTCTGCCGCCTTCGCTGTCAAAAGTAAGGATGTTCAGTTCACAGTCGCTGTCCAGCACGGTACGGAGATCCACAACCTCTCCGTCCACCTCGCCTGCGCATGCAACTCTTGCCAGGCCTTCGCTGATATCTGAAGCTATGTCAATGACGGATTTGGCTTCGGAGTATTCCTTTTTTGATCCGTCCTTTAATGTAATTATCATTTTAAACTTACCTCCGGTTTATTTAAAATATTCCACACCTGATTCAAAGATCCGGATGTCCTGATCTCCGTAGATGTTCACTGCCACTCCGTTGTCACGGCGTTCGCTGTGAGCCATCTTGCCCAGAACACGTCCGTCCGGACTGGTAATGCCTTCAATGTTCATATAAGAACCGTTCACATTCCATTCTTCGCCTGCGTCCAGTTCTCCGTCCGCGGTCACGTACTGTGTCGCCACCTGTCCGTTGGCAAACAGCTTCGCGATCCACTCGTCATCCGCGACAAAACGGCCCTCGCCGTGAGACGCCGGATTACAGTATACGCCGCCCAGCTCTGCTTTCTGCAGCCACGGGGACTTATTGCTGACCACTTTCGTATAAACCATCTTCGAGATATGACGGCCGATGGTGTTATAAGTCAGTGTGGGAGAATCTTCTTTCTGACCGCAGATCTCGCCGTAGGGAACAAGTCCCAGCTTGATCAGCGCCTGGAAACCGTTGCAGATTCCAAGGGCAAGACCGTCTCTCTCATTCAGGAGCTTCATAACCGCTTCTTTGATCTTCGCGTTCTGGAACGCTGTGGCAAAGAATTTCGCGGAGCCGTCCGGCTCGTCGCCCGCGGAAAATCCGCCGGGGAACATAATGATCTGCGCCTGGGAGATCGCTTTTTCAAACACCTCCACAGAATCACGGATGTCTTCCGCCGTAAGATTACGGAATACTTTCACGTCCACTTCCGCTCCCGCACGGCGGAACGCACGGGTACTGTCATATTCGCAGTTGGTTCCGGGGAATACCGGGATGAATACTCTCGGTTTCGCCACTTTATGATTGCACACATAGATCCTGGATGTGCGGTATACGCCGTCTTCGATCACGCTGTCCGCATCCGCGGGCTTCACCAGGATTCCTGTAGGTCCGTCCGAATTTTCGTCGGATACGGTACGGAATACTCTCTCCAGAGTTCCTTTCCATGCTTTCTCGGCCTCGCCCAGGGAAATCTCCGTGTTTCCGTAGGAGAATTTTCCGTCGGCAGTTACTTCGCCGATCACTGTATAGGTAATGGAAAGAGCGCCGACTTTACCATCCGGAACTTCCAGGATAAGGTCGCCGAAGCCCGGAGCGAAGAAGTCTCTCGGATCCAGGTTATGCTCGATCTTCACGCCGAAACCGTTTCCAAAGGCCATCTTGGATACAGCCGCGGCAATACCGTGACGGTCAAGGGCGTATGCGGAAAGTACGTAGCCCTTCTGCATATCCTCATGAACTTTCCCGTACTGCTCCATGATTCCCTCATAATCCGGAAGATCATATGCGTCTCTGGGCGCCCGCAGCCATACAAGTTTGCTTCCCGCCTTCTTGAATTCCGGAGTGATCACATCCTGTAATCTTCCCGTATCCACTGCAAAGGACACCAGTGTAGGCGGAACGTCGATTTCGTTAAACGTACCGGACATACTGTCCTTGCCTCCGATAGAGGGAAGACCGAAGCCGATCTGCGCCGCGTACGCGCCAAGCAGAGCCGCAAAAGGCTGGCTCCAGCGCTTCGGATCCTCCGTCATACGGCGGAAGTATTCCTGGAAAGTAAAGCGGATCTTGCGGTAGTCTCCTCCGGAAGCCACGATCCTGGCAACGGACTCTGTCACCGCGTATGCGGCGCCATGGTATGGACTCCAGGAAGAAAGATACGGATCAAATCCGTAGCTCATCATAGTTACGGTATTGGTATTTCCATTCAGAACAGGCACTTTTGCGATCATGGCCTGAGTCTCTGTCATCTGATATTTGCCGCCATGGGGCATGAGCACGCTCGCGGCTCCAATGGAACCGTCGAACATCTCCACAAGGCCTTTCTGGGAGCATACGTTCAGGTCGGCCAGGGTTTCCAGCCATTTCGCCTTCACATCCGGCACATCTTCACGCTCTGTAAGGATACAGCCGTTTCTGTCCGGAATCTCCACTTCCACGGCAGTCTCCTGATGAGCGCCGTTGGTGTCCAGAAACGCGCGGGAAATATTAACGATCTCTTTCTCTCTCCATACAAGGACAAGTCTGGGTTCCTCTGTCACAACAGCCACGGGAACTGCCTCCAGATTTTCCTCGTTCGCATATTTCAGGAAAGTATCCACATCTTTTGGATCCACAACGACAGCCATACGCTCCTGGGATTCGGAGATGGCGATCTCTGTGCCGTCCAGACCTGCGTATTTCTTGGGAACCTTATCCAGATTCACCCTAAGGCCTGCGGCAAGCTCGCCGATGGCCACGGAAACACCGCCTGCTCCGAAGTCGTTGCATTTTTTGATGATATGGCTGACTTCCTCTCTGCGGAACATTCTCTGGATCTTTCTCTCGGTGGGCGCGTTACCTTTCTGCACTTCCGCGCCGCAGACCTCGATAGACGCCTCTGTATGCACCTTGGAGGAACCTGTCGCGCCGCCGATACCGTCGCGTCCGGTACGTCCGCCCAGAAGGATGATGATATCTCCCGGATCGGAATTCTCACGGATAACGGCACGCCTGGGAGCAGCGCCAAGAACAGCGCCGATCTCCATACGCTTGGCCACATAATCCGGATGATAGATTTCTTTTACATAGCCGGTGGCAAGACCGATCTGGTTTCCATAGGAGCTGTAGCCGTGGGCCGCTCCTCTCACCAGCTTCTTCTGGGGAAGTTTGCCCTTTAAGGTTTCTTTAACAGAAACCGTGGGATCCGCGGCTCCTGTCACACGCATCGCCTGATATACATAGGTTCTTCCGGAAAGCGGGTCACGGATGGCTCCGCCCAGACAGGTGGCCGCGCCACCGAAGGGTTCGATCTCTGTAGGATGGTTATGTGTCTCGTTTTTGAAATTGATGAGCCACTCTTCTTCTTTGCCGTCCACATCCACTGGAACCACGATACTGCAGGCGTTGATCTCATCAGACTCTTCCTGATCCTGAAGCTTTCCTTCCGCCTTCAGCTTCTTCATGGCTGTAAGCGCAAGATCCATAAGGCATACGAACTTATCGCTGCGGCCTTTATACAGTTCTTCTCTGTCTTTCAGGTACTGGCGGTAAGTGTTCTCAATGGGCTCTCTGTAATCGCCCTCATCGAATTTAACGTCCGTAAGCTCTGTTGAGAATGTGGTATGACGGCAGTGATCGGACCAGTAAGTATCCAGCACGCGGATCTCTGTCATGGAAGGATCACGTTTCTCCTCGCCGCAAAAATAATTCTGAATATGAAGAAAATCACGGAAGGTCATAGCCAGATTCAGAGAATCATATACCTTCTTCAGTTCATCTTCCGGCATATCCTTAAAACCGTCAAGGATCTTCACATCCTCCGGCTCCGGGAATACTGTTACAAGGGTCTCAGGCTTCTCCATTCCTGTCTCGCGGGAATCCACCGGGTTGATGCAGTGATGTTTGATAGCCTCAAATTCCTCTTCTGACACAGAACCTTCTATTACATAGGTTGTGGCGGAACGGATGATCGGCTGTGCGTTTTCGTCCAGGAACTGCACGCACTGCACCGCGGAATCCGCTCTCTGATCAAACTGTCCGGGAAGATATTCTACAGAGAAGATCCGGGCGCCTTCCGCCGCCTCGAATGTCTCCTGGAAAAGTTCGTCAACAGGAGGCTCCGCAAATACTGTTCTGCAGGCTTTTGCGAAAACTTCGTCGGAAATATTTTCCACGTCGTAACGGATCAGCACTCTCACCGCGGAAACAGATTTGATTCCCAGGTAACTGCTGATCTCATGCTTCAGTTCTTTTGCCTCAACGGCGTAGGCTGGTTTCTTTTCTACATAAACACGTCTTACGCTGCTCATCAGAAACTCCTTTCTTTATCGGTGGTATCCCTTCAGGCGGGAAGGTGGCTTTCGGCGTTCTCAAGATACACGTTCATTACTTCATGGAAACAGCCTGCATCGGCTTTCTCTGCGAACTCCGCTTCCACAGGCATCTTGCCCAGTACCGGAACATTCAGTTCCGCGGCAATCTCGTCAATATGGCTCTCTCCGAAGATTTTAATTTCTTTGCCGCAGTCAGGACATTTCACATAGCTGTAGTTCTCTACGATGCCCAGTACCGGGATCTTCATCATTTCCGCCATATTATATGCCTTCTTAACGATCATTTTCACCAGATCCTGGGGAGAGCTTACGATCACAATCCCGTCCACCGGAAGGGACTGGAATACAGTAAGCGGAACGTCTCCCGTTCCCGGAGGCATATCCACGAACAGATAATCGATCTGATCCCAGATCACATCTGTCCAGAACTGTTTTACCATGTTTGCAAGGATCGGGCCTCTCCAGATTACCGGAGTGTCTTCAGTGGGAAGCATCAGATTAATGGAGATGACCTTGATCCCGTTTTCTGTCACCATCGGGTAAATACCGTTGTCGTCCGCCTGAGCGGCGCCTTTCAGCCCGTACATCTTCGGGATGGAGGGACCTGTGATGTCCGCGTCCAGGATGCCCACCCGGAATCCTTTTGCCGCCATACGGTTGGCAAGGGAGGCTGTCACGAAAGACTTTCCTACTCCGCCTTTGCCGCTGACGACTCCTACTACATGTTTCACATCTGACATAGCGTTTGCTGCCACCCGCAGATCCTGCGGTTTGTTTTTCTGTGAGCAGCCTTCACAGCTTGTCTTGTCACAAGTGGTACTGTTACATTCTTTTGCCATTTTGCTTCTCCTTCTGATATTGATCTATTTCATAAATCTGTCAATTGCCTTTTCCAGTTCTTTGATCGCTTCCCGGTCTCCATGCTCCACCGCATCCACAATACAGTGTTCGATATGATCCTGAAGAATGATCTTGCCTGTATTGTTAATAGCTGATTTCACTGCTGAAAGCTGGATCAGGACCTCTGAACAGTCTCTGCCGTCCTCCACCATACGCTTGATGGATTCCAGATGGCCGATGGCCCGGGAAAGGCGGTTCAGTACAGCCTTCGTCTGCGCATGGCTGTGATGATGTCCATGCTCTCCGTGGGAATGTGTGATCACAGTTCCGTCTTCCAGAACATGCACATGGTTTTCCTTGTTCTCGCTCATGCTTTCTCCTTTCATGTACTGCTGCACAGCTGTCATTATAGCACAGCATTTAAATTTCTGTAAAGGAGCATCTCTGTTTTATCCCGGATGTGAGAATGTCAAAGATAATGGTCCCGTCTTCCAGGACCGTCTTATCATAGCTAACCTCTTTTCCCTGGAATTTTTCCTTCACATAAGCCTCCGGATCACTGAGTTCCATTTCCTCCACGAACACATCCCGCATCTGATTCCCGGGACATTTATTGAAAATCTCCCAGATCACTTCATATTCCTTCATATTCCATCACTCTTCGCTTTTTTATTGTTTTGTTTCATTTTACCAGACCTTTCCTGCCATTGCAACGGCGCCGGAGAGAAGATTTCCCGCCGGGAAATTTAAAAAATTTGTCGAAAATAATTGAACTTCCCATGGGAATAGCGTATAGTAGATATACATTTTAATCAGCTTATCAGATCAAAGGAGAGAGACGCCATGCAGCTTTTAAAAGACCGTATTCTTAAAGACGGAATCGTTAAACCAGGAAACATTTTAAAAGTAGACAGTTTTCTGAACCATCAGATGGACATTGATCTTATCAACGAAATCGGTAAAGAGTTCAAAGCCCGTTTCTCAGACTGCCCCATCACCAAGATCCTTACCATCGAGGCTTCCGGTATCGGAATCGCCTGTATCGCGGCCCAGTATTTCCATGTTCCCGTTATTTTTGCAAAAAAAGCCCAGAGCCTGAACCTGGACGGTGAAATGTACCGCTCCAAAGTGGAATCTTTTACCCATAAAAAAGTATATGACGTGATCCTGTCAAAGAAATTCCTCGGACCGGAAGATCACGTTCTGCTGATCGACGATTTTCTTGCCAACGGCTGCGCCCTGCTGGGCCTGATCGAGATTGTCCGGGAATCCGGAGCTGTTCTTGAAGGCGCCGGCATCGTCATCGAGAAAGGTTTCCAGGACGGCGGGAAGAAGATCCGGGATATGGGAGTCCGCCTGGAATCCCTCGCCATCATCGACTCCATGACAGATGATTCCCTGACCTTCCGGGAAGACTGATCCTCCCGGAGAAAAGCAGTACGGCAGCCCGTATATTATCTAATTACATACAAACAGCCCGAAAGTACAGGAATCTGTACATTCGGGCTGTTTTCATATATTCTTATTTATCGTCTTCAGAAGGAGCTGTTTTCAGGCTGACTCTGGGTTTGGGAGTGGCGGTAGCCTCCGGTTCCTCCGATGGATCCGGCGTCGCGGCAGCCTCCGGCTCTTCTGACGGATCCGGCGTCACAGTAGTCTCCGGTGTGGGAGTGGCTGTGTTTTCCGGTTCTTCCGTGGGCGTAGGACTTGCCGTCGGAACCGGCGTGGGCGTCGCTTCCGGCCTCACTTCCGTTTCCGTGTAAAAGCCGTTGTCGATAAGGATCTCAAAGTTGTCCCCGTCGATCACCTGCGCTTCGCAGAGATAGGC
>CALWGI010000003.1 GCA_944380045.1 uncultured Blautia sp. | reverse complement strand
CTTCCTCACGTTCCTGCCTGATGTGGCGTTCTTCATCATATTCATATATGCTCACTTTCATCGCCTCCGCTTTATTTTTTTCCAGAAACTCTTTTAAAATCCCTTCCTGGATACACTCTGTCACAGCCTGCTCAACAGCTTTGTCCACAGCCATTTCCTTTGCATATGTTCGCACTCTGTTCGTATATTCTGCATACTCCCACAATGTATGGCATGACTCCATCAATTCAGGATTGTGTCCGGAATTAATATTCAGCATTAAGACTTCCAGATTCAGTTTATATTCTTTCTCCACTACTGAATACAGATCTGACAACTTCAGTATTTTTCGATCTGGCTGTTTCCTTTCCCCATTGTAGAAAACAACAAAATGAGGTGTTGGAAGCTGAACTTTTTTGCTGCTATACAAATTAACATTTCGTATCATATCCGAATATAAATCTGCCAAATACAGAAAAAAAACGCAGAGGAAGTTTCGGACTGTATGTAGACTGGTGTTCATAAAGAGCCAGCCGTGCATCTATGAGAAATGAAACATCATTTTTCATGGACATATAAATTGCATTATCCAGAGTATTTATTTCCAGTAACTCCGGATCTTCATAATGTTTGCCGCTTACTGCATTATACAGTTCCAACAGTTTTTTCTTTTCCTCAAAAATCATGACAAAAAGACGGGATTTGTATAGACGGTTTGTTTTCTGAGTCATAAAATTACCTCCTTAAGAAAAGCTGCAGGAGGATGCCGTCTTTTATGGAAACCTCTCTGCAAAATATAATTGGAATAAAGCATTGAGATTTCTTCAGATTTTTTTCAGAATATTGACGCGGTTTCCCGCATAGAAATGAACTGTCAGAAATGTAAATGCTTTAATTTATAATAACATAAAAGACTCAAAATAGCTATTGCTAATTTACAAAAGCGGCGCTATCGAACGATAGCGCCGCATCCTGTTTAATTACTGTCTTATAACATCTCTGATAATTCTTAATTATCCAGCTTCAGCCCCGCAAGGGCCTGCGCAAAGGCGTTGTTTACCGGTTCCTCGGCTTCTTTCTGCTGCTGTCTCATGTATTTCTGTACATCCCGCTTCGTAACGCCCGCGCCTTCTTTTTCCCGTCTTGCCTGGAAAGCGGAAAGCTTTTCTTTATAACCGCAGGCACATACGAAGGTCTCTTCTTTCCCTTTTACCAGAAGCTCCATTCTCTTGTGGCATTTCGGGCAGCGGGCGTTTGTGGTTCGGGCTATGGTTTCCCGGTATCCGCACTCTCTGTCCTGGCACACCAGCATCCGGCTGTTTTTGCCGTTTACCGCAAGAAGGTGCTTTCCGCAGTTGGGACAAATCTTATTCGTCATATTGTCATGACGGAAAGTACCCTGTCCTGCTTTGATCTCGTCTACAATATCGCAGGTGTATTTCCGGATATCTTTCAGAAACGCGTCCTGGCGGAGCTTCCCTTTGGAAATATCAGAAAGTTTCTGTTCCCAGTCCGCCGTAAGATCCGGTTTCTTCAGATCTTCAGGCACCAGTTCCAGAAGCTGTTTTGCTTTTGAGGTAAGATGGATCTCATTGCCTTTCTTTTCCATCATAAAGGTGTTGAAAAGCTTCTCTATAATATCCGCCCGTGTGGCTACCGTGCCCAGTCCGCCGGTTTCTCCCAGAGTTCTGGCCGCCTGATTGTTTTTTACCGCCAGATATTTCACCGGATTTTCCATTGCCGCAAGAAGAGTGGCTTCTGTAAACCGGGCCGGAGGTTTCGTTTTTCCTGCGGTCAGCTGTACCTTCTCAACTATGATCCTGTCTCCTTTATGAAAAACAGGGAGACTCTGGTCTTTCATATCCTGTGTTTCTGTATCTTCTTCCTCTTCCTGGAATCCGTTTTCATAGACAGCTTTCCAGCCTGGATCGGTCACCTGTTTGCCTCTGGCGGCAAACGTATAACCTCCCGCCGTCCCTTCCACTGCTGTCTGTTCATATACAAAAGGCGGATAAAGTACGCTCAGGAAACGGCGGACAACCATATCGTATATCTTCCGTTCCTCGTTGGTCATATGATCCAGCTGCACAAACTGCTCCGTAGGGATGATCGCGTGATGGTCGCTGACTTTTTTATCATCCACGAAACTTCCGTTTGTCTGGATTGGTCTGGTAAGAAGGATGCCCGCCAGCTTCCTGTAAGGACCCACGCCGCAGGCCTTTAGTCTCTCTTTGATGGTGGGAACCACGTCTTTTCCGATATATCTGGAATCTGTTCTCGGATAGGTAAGCACCTTGTGATTCTCATAAAGACGCTGCATGATATTCAGTGTCTCCTTTGCGGAGAAACCATATTTCTGGTTGGCTTCCCGCTGCAGCGTCGTCAGATCGTAAAGTCCCGGCGCCGGAACTTTTTTCGGTTTTCTCGTCACGGATGTTATCTCAAGGGAAGAATGTCCGGACTTATCCCGTATCTCTTCAGCCTTCTCCTTATGGAAAGTGCGGGTGCCGCCGCTTTTGGCGTCTTTCCAGATCCACTGCACGCCTTCCGCCTGCAATGTGACTCCGTAATAATCCTCCGGCTTAAAGTTCCGGATCTCCTCCTCCCGCATGGCGATCATGGCAAGTGTCGGAGTCTGCACTCTTCCGCAGGAAAGCTGGGCGTTATATTTACAGGTCAGCGCCCTCGTACCGTTGATCCCCACCAGCCAGTCGGCCTCGGCCCTCGCGGACGCCGCCCGGTAAAGATTATTGTATTCTTTTCCGTCTTTCAGATTATGAAATCCGTCTCTGATCGCTTTATCCGTAACAGAAGAAATCCACAGACGGCGGAGAGGTTTGCGGCAGCCGGCTTTTTCCAGTATCCACCGGGCTACAAGTTCTCCCTCTCTTCCCGCGTCTGTGGCGATCACAACGTCGCTGATATCTTTGCGGAAAAGCTGTGTCTTTACCGCCTGATACTGTTTCGAAGTCTGGCGGATGACCACCAGCTTCATTTTTTCCGGCAGCATGGGAAGAGTACTCATATCCCATTTCATATACTTCTTATCGTACTCTTCCGGATCCGCCAGTGTCACAAGGTGTCCCAGCGCCCAGGTGACAACATAATCCTTTCCTTCCAGCGCTCCGCCGGTTTTCTGGTTACAGTGAAGCACTCTGGCAATGTCTCTTGCCACAGAGGGCTTTTCAGCAATTACAAGTGATTTCATTTATTTCCCCATTTTATACCCGATGCCTCTCACTGTTTCGATGAGATCTCCGGCCTCGCCCAGCTTCTGGCGCAGAGTACGGATATGCACATCCACGGTCCTGCTCTCGCCGTCGAATTCATATCCCCAGATCTGGTTGAGGAGCTGGGTCCTGGACAGGACGATCCCGCTGTTTTTCAGAAGCAAACAGAGCATCTCATATTCTTTCAGTGTCAGGCTTACCGGTTCCTGATTTACAGTTACAACATAGCGGGAGGGGCACACGTACAGATTTCCCATCCTGTACTCCTCCGCGCCTTTATCTTCCACTCTTCTGAGCCTGGCCTTGATACGGGAGATCAGCTCCATCATGCGGAACGGTTTCGGAATATAGTCGTCCGCGCCGCTGTCCAGCCCAAGGACGGTGTCGTATTCACTTCCCTTGGCGGTGAGCATAATGATCGGCAGCTTTCTCGTATCCGGCCGCGCTCTCAGCTTTTTTAATATTGATATTCCGTCCTCTTCCGGAAGCATGATATCCAGAAGGATCAGGGAAGGCAGTTCTTTGTCCAGTTCTTTCCAGAACAGGGACGGTTTTTCGAATCCTTTCGCGTCAAGATCCTGGCTTTTCAGTGTATATACAACGAGCTCACGAATACTTTCATCATCTTCAACCAGATAGATCATCTGTATTTTACCTCCGAACTTTTTTGGTATTTTCTTATAAGTATATTGATCCAGGGTTAAATCTCCTGTGTCCGGACTGTAAAGTTTCTGTAAAGGTTTCAGTTAAAACCGTAGAATTTCTGGCACACCTTATAAGCTGCCACAAACATCTTGCGCCCGCCTTTTCCCGGCAGATTGGCGGCTCTTCCCAGAAGGCTGTATCTCAGCTTGCGGTACAGCCACCGGTCTTCCTCGCGGATATACTCCATAAGCTCTTTCTTTTTGCCCAGAGCCTCCTCCGTTCCCGCCCTCACCAGCATGATGGATGATACTGTGGTGATGATATCCAGATAACTGAGCATATAATTCCGGAGACGGCGGTTGTTTCCGAATCTGCATCTGTGGAACACATCCGCCATCAGCTTGTTCACCCGGATCTGCTGGTCGATTCTTTTTATCATGACTTTTTCATTTACCGACTGATCATCCCTGCCGATAAAATATCTGTAAAAATTCACGTCCAGATAGTACATGTTTTTTACATAGGGAAGAGGTTCAAAGGCAAAGAGGTTATCCACGTAAAAAGTATGTTTCGGAAGCTCCAGCCCGCACTCATGAAGGAGTTTGGTCCTGTAGATCATGGAATGCATCAGGAGATATTTGCCCCTGTGCATATGCACGCTGTCCCATCCGAAAACCTCCTCGACAGGCAGGCAGTGGCGGTACTGCATGACCTTCTTCCTGGAAGCCCCCTGCTTCTCATAGACGAAGTTGCTGATAAGAAGATCCACAGTCTGAGGTCCTCTGATCAGTTCCTCAAGGGTTTTCAGGATTTTGGAATACGCCTCTTCATTTACCCAGTCGTCGCTGTCCACCACTTTGAAATAAAGGCCTGTGGCGTTGCGGATCCCGGCGTTCACCGCCTCTCCGTGGCCGCCGTTCTCCTGATGGATAGCCCGGACGATGGTGGGATATTTCTCCGCATAGGCGTCCGCGATCTCTGCCGTCCGGTCTTTCGACCCGTCGTCTACCACGAGGATCTCCACATCCTCGCCGCCGGTCAGCAGAGATTCAATACATTTCTCCATATAAGCCTCTGAATTGTAGCAGGGTATTGCAATACTCAGAAGTTTCATCATGTTTCCTCCTTTATGTATTTCACATAGGCGCGAAAAGCGGACGGGATAGCGTACTGCTTTTCCACCTGATTCTTTTCTGTAAAGATCAGCCTGTTATTTTTCTTCTGTTCCAGAGAGGATACTCTGACAAGATATCCCGTCATCCTCCACTCCACATGGGAAAAGATATGTTTTGCCGGCTCCAGCTCTCTTATAAAAAGCGGCTCCAGTTCCAGTTCTTTCACCTTATCCAGAACCTGTTCCCGGGTGAGTTTTCCTTCAATATTGGGAAGCTCATACAGTCCCGCAAGAAGCCCTTTCGCCGGACGTCTGTGTATGGCTGTCATCCGTCCGTCCTGGATCACAAGCACTGTCCGTTCTTCCACTCTTCTTTCCTTTTTGGCCCCCTTCACCGGGATCTCCCCGGTGGTTCCGTGAAGGCATGCTCCGCAACAGAACGCAGCGGGACATTCCTTACATTTCGGTTCCCCGTTGGGAACGCACACAAGAGCGCCCAGTTCCATAAGAGCCTGGTTAAAATCTCCCGGGCAGGCGGCCGGCATGATCTTCTGTAATTCTTCTTCTATCTCCCGCCGCACGGACTGCTTCATGATATCCTGACGGCTTTCTTTTATCCGGGAAACAACTCTAAGCACATTCCCGTCCACGGCCGGCACGGGGATCCCGTAGGCAATAGAGGCAATGGCTCCCGCGGTGTAATTCCCGATCCCTTTCAGAGAGAGGAGTTTCCTGTAGTCCGCGGGAAGTTTTCCTCCGTATTCCTCCACTACTGTCCGCGCAGCCTGCTGCATATTCCGCACCCGGTTATAATACCCCAGTCCTTCCCAGAGCTTCAGGAGCTTTTCTTCCGGACAGGCGGCAAGCGCCGCCGGATCCGGCAGTTCTGATATAAATCTCTGAAAATAAGGTTTTACCGCTTCCACCCTTGTCTGCTGGAGCATGATCTCCGACACCCAGGTATAATAGGCGTTTTTCTGTTCCCGCCATGGAAGGACACGGCTGTTTTCCCTGTACCAGTCCACCAATGGATCCACAATTTCATTCAGCATACAGGTTCCTCCAGATCAATGGGAACCGGATCCTGTATTTCCATTATATCATCTCCCACCATACAATCATAGGCAAGGATTTTTACGCCGGCGTCCGCCGCCTCTCTCACTGCCCGGCCAAACTCCGCATGTGTTTTCCAGTTGGGCTGAAACAGGCGTATTCCCTTCATCTGGATCACAAGAAGAAGATACGCCTCATACCCGTCTTTCACGCACTGGATCAGCTCTTTCACATGCTTTACGCCCCGCAGAGTAGGCGCGTCCGGAAAACGGGCGATATTCTCTTCCTCAAGAGTGACTCCTTTTACCTCGATAAAGGCCTTCCGCCCCCGCGCGGTTTCCACGTACAGGTCGAATCTGGAATTCCCGTATGTCTTTTCGCGGTAAACCCTGCATTCTTCTTTAAATAGTCCGCCGCTCTGTACCCACTCCTCTGCGGCCTTATTAGGCGCCTGGGAGTCCATATTGATCCAGCGTCCGTTCTTGCAGACGCTGATCAGATCGAAACGGGTCTTGCGGGAGGGATTCCCGCTCTCATCAAGGATCACCTCATTGCCCGGCACCAGCAGCTCGCGGCAGCGTCCGGTATTTTTCACATGGACGGTCTCTGTCTCTCCGTTAAGCTCCACATGGGCGATAAAACGGTTGGGCCGGTCCAGGAAACGGGCTTTTATTGTATGTTCATATTTCATCTTGTTTTTACCTCGCTGTTATTCTACCATAAATCGCGGAAAAAGACAGTTGCTTTTTTTCATTTTCTCCGATAGAATATGCTGGAAAGGATATGAAAATATGGATAGTATAATTTTTGACGTAGACGGTACTCTCTGGGATTCTACCGGCATCGTTGCAGACGCCTGGACTGATTATCTCCGGGAGACTGAACATATCGACATGACTGTCACTGTGGAAAAACTGAAATCTCTTTTCGGACGTCCGCTGCCTGTTATCGCGGAACAGATTTTTCCGGACCGCGGCAAAGAGGAGCAGATCCGCCTCATTGACGGCTGCTGCCAGGCGGAACACCGCGCCCTTCTCAAAAAATGCGCGCCTCTGTATCCGGATCTGGAAAAAACTCTGAAAGCGCTCGCGGCGGAATATCCTCTTTATATGGTCAGCAACTGCCAGGCAGGATATATCGAAGTGTTTCTTAAATCCACCGGATTCGACAGATATTTTTCCGGACACCTCTGTCATGGAGATACCGGCGCTGACAAACCGGAGACCATCTCCATACTGATGAGGGAGCATCACCTTCAGTCTCCTGTTTATGTAGGCGATACCATGGGTGATTTTCTTTCCTGCCGCAAAGCAGGCGTTCCATTTGTGTTCGCGTCCTACGGGTTCGGCGACGTCCCTGAACCGGACTACAGAATCGAAAAACCTGCCGATCTCATCACACTGTTTCTCTGATCACCGGAAATGTCAGACGGCACATCTCGGAACTGTATGAGCTCGCACAAAAAGAAAGAGCATGGATAAGTTTCCATGCTCCTTTTTTGTTATTTCTGGCATTTGTACTTAAGGTACAGCATCAGTCCTGTAAGGATCAGCACCAGCACGATTATATACCCGATCTTGGCGGCAAGCGTTGTGGTATAGGAATCAATTCCTGTGGCTATACCGATAAGGATCAGGGCAACACCTGAACCTTTTGACATTTTTTCCTCGTCATATTTTGCTTTGCGAAGCTGTGTGTTTCCGCCTTTCAGAAAAAAATCTCCATGTCCTGTCAAAAGCAGGATCCCCACAATAAGGGCCGCTCCCGCAAGTATAAAATCAAATGTTCTTCCCATCTTCTTCTCCTGATTCTTATGAAACAGCCCTGCAGACAGAATTATCTGCAGAGCCTGTTCTCTTTTAATAAAAACATACTATCGGCACATTATACTGAATGATACTGTACAGCACTGCCGCATTCTCCGGCGGAAGATTGATACAGCCATGAGAACCGTTGGTAAGATAAATATCGCCGCCGAATTCTCCTCTCCAGGGCGCGTCGTGGAATCCGACTCCTCCGTTGAAAGGCATCCAGTAATCAACCGGTTCCTCGTATTCATAGGTTCCGTCAGGTTTCTGCGCGCCACGCAGTACATCCGGACTCTTTTTGTAATAAAGCGTATAAATACCGGAAGGGGTCTGCCTGTCGGCATAACTCATATTGCCGGACACAAAATCTGAATCGAAGATCAGAGATCCGGACTGATAATAATACATATGCTGAGCGCTGAGATCCACTTCTATATAGGTGTTGCCGATGTCGTTCACGCCATGTGTATTGGCGGTCTGCTTATACGCCGGCTCGCGGGTCGTCTGCGTTCCGGACTGGATTTCCTGCGCCAGCTGAGCAACTTCGGCCTCCTGGTCCATGGCCCATCCGTAAGCAGAACCGTATACATAAACTGTACGTCCGCTGGTAGTATAAAATTCTCTTTCCGTACCCACAGTATCAAACTGTGCCGCAACCTGGGCGACATAGTCCGCTATGTGCTGGTGGAAGGTTGCGTCATCCCACAAAAGCTGTCCCTTCTCGTCAAACTGCAGCCAGTCTTTGATCGTATTACCGTCCAGGGTTACTGTCTGATCACCAAAGGTATAGGTAATGCTCGCTTTTGTGTAGTTATTGCATGCTTCCAGGGTGGACTGAAGCTCCGGGCTGTCGCTGGTAATGTCCGCGGACACATAGGCGTCCGGTGCGCTGTTAAAATCTACCGTCGGCTGTTTCTCCGCCACAGCTTTATCCAGTATCTGGTACGCCTGTTTAATATTCAGCTGCGTTCCCTGGGTCTCCGGTATAATCTGGAACTGATTGTCTTTGTAGGCGACATAAGCGTTCTCCGGCGCCGTCTGATTTTCCGCTTTTGCACAGTTAAGAGAGGTGACCTGGTTCTGAAGCAGCGTCTTGTCATAATAAGTATTTTCCGACACTGTATAGCTCTTCTTCTCATAGAAACCTCTGATCCATTCATAAGGTTTCTGGCTCTTCAGAAGGCTGAGCGTCTCTCCCGTAGACAGATACTGATAAGCGATCTGATCTCCTGTGATAGTCTGCGGTTCCTGGTTTCTGGATGAAACCTGAATAGAATAATCCTGAATCTTCTCTGCCAGCGCCATCTCGGTTTCGTAGGCAGTCTTTCCGGAACAATTGATGCCGTTGATCCAGGTTCCTTCAAAAAACCGGTCGGAATAATAATAGGAAATCCCGGCATAGACACAACCGGCGGCAACAATCATCATGGCAAGTAAAAGACCGAATATCCTGATTCCCTTATGTTTCTTTTTGCGGGGCGGCAGATCCTGTTCTTCCTCCGGTTCCTCCGGAACATATACTACAGGGCCCGGACGGGCTGATTTGTTTCTGTTGTCCGGCCGGGGAGAAGATTCATCCGGTTCTTCATCATAACCCTCGTCATATTCTTCATCATGTTCTTCATCGTATTCTTCCGAAACTGCTTCGTCATAATCTTCCTCTTCCGTGCCGGCGGAATCCTCCGGTACTTCCTCTGCAGTTTCCTCATCCGGAATTTCTTCCGTCACGCTATCGTCCTCATCATCCGGATCATAGCCTTCATCATCTCCGGTGCCGTCCCGTTCCGGATCATAAAACACATCTTCCGGATTAATATCGGCTTCCGGTTCTGTATCTTCAGACGGGACTTCCGTAATCCTGTCCATCGCCGTATCGATTTTGTTTTCAATGTCTGTTATTTCACCGGCGGAATCCTCCGGTATATTTGACCTCTTATCCTTATTGCTCATCAAATGCTCTCCTCGAGTGTAGTTCGGGTTGCAATCATCTGTTCGAATAATCCTCAGAACGTTTCTATTATAACACATATCTCATTGTTTGTGCCATAATATTGTATCAGCTCACTTTATTTTTATTGTATCCTGCATTATACGTTTTATCCCCGGACTGATTTGGTAAAATTCTGCCCCTGCACATCAGAAGAGCCGCAGAACGTGAATCGTTCTGCGGCCGCTGTTCTTTATAATTTTATTTTTCGATAAGGAGAGATTTACCTGTCATTTCTTCAGGCTGCTCCATTCCCATCAGTTCAATAAGCGTCGGCACAATATCAGCCAGACAGCCGCCCTCTCTTAAACCGTATTTCGGATCCGCGTTCACCAGGATAAACGGAACCGGATTGGTCGTATGAGCAGTAAAGGGTTCTCCTGTCTCATAATCCACAAGCTGTTCAGCGTTTCCGTGATCCGCGCAGATAAACATCTGTCCGTTCACTTCCTTCACAGCCTCGACGGCTCTTCCAACACACTCATCCACTGTCTCCACAGCCTTAACAGCCGCATTCTCCACGCCGGTATGTCCAACCATATCCGGGTTTGCGAAGTTGATGATCACCACATCGTATTTTTCAGATTTGATCGCTTCCACGAGTTTATCGCATACCTGGGGAGCGCTCATCTCCGGCTGAAGGTCGTATGTGGCAACCTTGGGAGATTTCACAAGGATCCTGTCCTCTCCCTTATTGGGTTCCTCAACGCCGCCGTTGAAGAAAAAGGTAACATGGGCGTATTTCTCCGTCTCTGCAATACGGACCTGGGTCATATTGTGAGCCGCCAGATACTCGCCGAACGTATTGTGGAGCAGTACTTTGTGGAATGCAACCAGTTTGTTGGGGATCGTCTCATCATAATCTGTGAAGCATACATAAGTAAGGTTCAGCCGTTTTTCACGCTCAAATCCTTTGAAATCATCATCGCAGAACGCTCTGGTGATCTCACGGGCGCGGTCCGGACGGAAATTGAAGAATACGACAGAATCTCCGTCCTGTACAACTGCCACAGGTTTGCCGTCCTTCTCGATCACTGTGGGAAGCACGAACTCATCGGTCTTATCATTGTCATAGGACGCCTGAACTGCCTCTGCGGCGTCGGTTCCCTTCACGCCTTCGCCTTTTGTAAGAGCCTTATAGGCAAGCTCCACACGGTCCCAGCGGTTGTCTCTGTCCATTGCATAGTAACGGCCGGAGATCACGCCGATCTCTCCCACGCCGATCTCTTTCATCTTCGCTTCCAGTTCCTCGATATATCCCTTGCCTGACGCCGGAGGTGTGTCGCGGCCGTCCAGGAAGCAGTGTACGTAAACCTTCTTCAGGCCTTCTCTCTTAGCCATCTCCAGAAGTCCGTAAAGATGTGTATTGTGGCTGTGAACGCCGCCATCGGAAAGAAGTCCCATGAAATGAATGGCGGAATCATTGTCCCTGGCATTCTTCATAGCTGTCAGAAGAGCTTCATTCTTAAAGAAATCCCCGTCGTTGATCTCTTTTGTGATCCTGGTAAGCTCCTGATATACGATGCGGCCTGCGCCCATATTCATATGGCCTACTTCAGAGTTGCCCATCTGGCCCTCCGGAAGTCCTACAGCCAGTCCGCTGGCGTTGCCTTTCACGAAAGGACACTCTGCCATCAATTTATCCATGACCGGAGTCTTCGCCTCGTCAACGGCGTTTCCGTCATGTCTTTCATTCAGTCCGTAACCGTCAAGAATCATTAAAACAGTTGGTTTTTTGCTCATAATGTTCTCCTTTTCTGTACCGGAATAGTAGTTTTTTCCCTCTTATATAGTATCAAAAATACAAAATTTTTCAAGGATTTTTTGTTACTCCTGTCCGTATACTCTCAGCATACTGGAAATCTTATGGACGCACTGTCTGCCGGAAAGTTCTTCCATGGCTGTGCGGAAATCTCCCTCTCTTACTTCCTCCGTGATCACTACCACTTCCGCTTCCTCGCCGGGTTTCGTCTCCTTCTGGATGATCTGCGCCACGCTCACCTGATATTTGGCGAAAACCGCGGTCAGCTCCGCCAGAACGCCGCAGCGGTCCTCTACTTTCAGACGCATAAAGTATCTGTTGCGTGTGTCCGCCATTTTCTTCACCGGCACATCCTTATAGCAGGTGCAGCCGATCCTTGCGGCACAGTTCGCCCTGATATTTCTCACAATATCAAAGACGTCTCCCACTACCGCGCTGGCTGTGGGAAGCTCGCCCGCGCCTCTTCCGAAAAACATTGCGTTGCCTACGGCGTCTCCTCTGACAAAGACCGCGTTATAGGAATCGTTCACCGACGCAAGGGGATGAGAACTTGGGATCAGCATGGGGCACACATAAGCCTCGATTCCGTCCTCTGTATTTTTTGTCATTCCGATCAGTTTGATATCGCAGCCCATTTCTCTCGCGTAAGCGATATCTTTTGCCGTGATCCTGGTAATACCCTCGATATATACGTCGTCGAAAACAACTCTGGAATTGAACGCAACGGATGCAAGGATAGCCACTTTCCTTCCGGCGTCAAGCCCTTCAATATCCGCGGTGGGGTCCGCCTCCGCATATCCCAGCTCTGTAGCCAGGGCAAGGGCTTCTTGAAATTCCATGCCTTCCTGCGTCATCTTTGTCAGAATGAAGTTAGTGGTTCCGTTGACAATACCCATAACCTCTTCCATATGGTTGCCCGCAAGACACTGCTTCAGAGGCCGGATAATGGGGATCCCTCCCGCTACTGCCGCCTCGAAAAAGAAATCCACATGATGAGCCTCCGCCATGTCCAGGAGTTCCCTCCCATGTACGGCGATCAGGTCCTTGTTGGCGGACACCACATGTTTCCCCGCTTCCAGGGCCGCAAGGATGTATGTTCTCGCCGGCTCGATACCCCCTATCAGTTCAATGACAATATCAATATCCGGGTCATTGAGGATCTCTTCCCAGTTGTTGGTAAGAACGGACGGATCGTCCACTCTGGCGGCTGCCTTCTCCAGATTCCTCACCATGATCTTTTTGATCTCGACCACGCCGCCCAGCTTGGCCTCCATCTCTTCTCTCTGCGCTTTCAGCACTTTATATACGCCTGTGCCTACTGTTCCCAGCCCCAGCAGCGCGGCGTTGATTACCTTTTTTTCCATTTGAAGCGGCTCCTTTCCTTTGTATTTTCAGATTCCGTACAAAACCGTATGTCCTGAATCTTCCTGATCTTATTTCAACCTCACTATACCTCATAGTAGGGCACGCCGCGGGGTTTGTCAAGACGGCAGGCCCTGTTTGCCAAAACAGATACAGAAAAAGCGCCGCAGTACCGTAATACACGGCGCCGCGGCGCTATCCGTATGCAGTATTTATATCCTACTTCACAGCTCCGTTTACCACGCCGTTCAGGATCTGTTTCTGACAGAATATATAAAAGATCAGAATCGGCAGCAGAGCCAGAAGGTAAGATGCAAAGGCAAGGTTATAATTGGTTCCGAACTGAGTCTGGAAATTCAGCTGTGCCAAAGGCAGGGTATTCAGTCCTGTTCCGGACATGATGACCAGGGGAGTCATAACGTCGTTCCACACCGCCAGGGCGGTCAGAACAGCCACTGTGGCATGCATGGGCTTCATGATGGGGAAGATGATCCTCCAGAACGTATGCCAGGTGGTGGAACCGTCGACCCGTGCCGCCTCCTCCAGCGCAAGGGGGATATTTTTCAGATATCCGGTGTACAGAAGCAGGTTCATAGGTATGTAAAACACCACATACAGAATGACTACGCCGGCCCTGTTGGCGATTCCCATCTGGGCCGTCTGTTTGATCAGCGGCATCATCAGGATCGCAAAGGGTACGAACATACCGCTGACAAGATACAGATAAACAAAATTATACGCCTTGCTGCGGGCCATGCTTCTACCGATGGCGTAACCTGCCAGAGAATGGATCAGCATGGTCAGGATCACGGTGATAATGGTGAGCATTAAACTGTTCCCCAGTGAATGCCAGAAGTCAGTCACTCTCATAGCCTCTGTGAAATTGCTGAAGCTGAATGCGGAGGGCAGGGACAGCGCGCCGGCAATGTCATTGGTCATTTCCGATGGCTGTTTGAAGGCAATGATCACAGCCATGTACAGCGGGAAAAATATGGTCACGCATCCTATGATCAGAAGAATCGTTACCGGCCAGTTAATTCTGTGATCCACTACTTTTTTCTTCATCATAACTGCTCCTCCTTTTTATTTAATACTGTCATCTGGAATACAGAGATCGCCACGATCACCACGAAGAAAAGCACTGCGTTGGCGCTCTGGAATCCAAACTGCCCGCCGCCCATACCGTTCTGATAGATCAGATAGGAAATGGACTCTGTACTCTGGGAAGGGCCGCCTTTTGTCAACGCCATGATCTGGTCGAACACCATCAGGAAGTTCTTCATGCAGAGCACCATATTAATGGTGAAGAAAGGCATGATCAGCGGGAAAGTAAGATTTTTGAACTTTCTCCATCCGCTCGCCCCGTCAATGGCTCCGGCTTCATAAACATCCTCCGGCACTGTCTGCAGTCCGGCAATGTAAATGATGGTATTCATAGCCACAGACTGCCAGCAGGCGACTACTACGATGGCAAGCCACGCGGTCTTTGTGTTGGAGAGCATACTGCTGGAGAGCCATTCGATCCCCGCCGCCTTTCCGGCAGCCGGCAGGATGTAGGTGAAAAAGAAACTGAAAATATAACCTACAACCAGACCGCCCAGGATGTTTGGAAGGAAATAGACTGCTCTCAGGGCGCTTTTCGCTTTGATCTTACTGTTCAGGCCCAGCGCCAGGATCAGGCTGAGCACATTTACAAGTATCGTGCTCACAAGAGCGAATTTAAAAGTGAAGAGATAGGAGCGGCCTACCCTGCCGTCTGAAAACAGATCCACATAATTGCGCAGGCCGACAAAATCGTAGTTGCCATATCCCTTAAAGTTGGTAAAACTGTAAATAAAGCCTTTTATCAGCGGCAGCGTATTGAAACAGAAAAACAGAAGCACGATCGGGATCGTTATGGCCAGAAAGGTCTTCTCCCGGTTTCCCATTGCATGTTTTTTCTTCATAATGAAAATCCCCCTTCCTATTCAGCATCCGGATGCTCTTCCATATAATCCTGCACTTTCTGTATCAGATCCCGATTATAACGGGCCCATTCCCTGTCGAATTTTTCCAGGAATGTATCTGTGGCATTTTCAGAATCGTCCAGCAGATATGTCTGGATCATGGCGTCCACCGACATTTCGCTGGGATAATGATGATCCTGATAGTCCACGACTTTGCCTTCTTCAATGTAGGATTTCATACCGTCCAGCATGGGCGCCAGATCAAAATCCCCTTCTTTGCACGGGATCGCATTCTGGTCGTCGATGTACGCCTGCAGATTCTCGTCCTCCAGAAGGAAGTCCAGAACTTCATACGCCTCTTCCTTATGCTCGCATTCGGCCATAACGGAAAACTGCAGGTCGTTTCCGGAATTCAGCACATTCTCTTCTGGATCATTGCTTGCAGGCATTACGAAGGAGTCGATATTGATATCCGGGTTTACAGACTGAATCTGCGGTACTGCGTAACTTCCGATGGGGAACATGACAGCTTCTCCTCTTGCGAACGCCGTACAGGCATCGTTGTAGCTGTAGGCAAAAGGATCGTCCTGACAGAATTCCAGGAGAGATTTGGTCTTCTCCGCCACTTCCCGGTAATTATCTGTGAAAGTGGTTTCTCCCCGGTTCACCTGCGCGCACACATCCGAAGGAGCCAGATCTACAGAAATAGCGTTCCAGGGAGCCAGACAGGTCCAGCTGTCTTTGAAGCCGAAATAGAACGGCTGCATGCCTGCCGCCTGGATCTCTTCACAGAGGGCAGTCAGCTCGTCCCATGTAGTGGGTATCTCCCATCCGTTCTCATCAAAAATATCTTTGTTGTAAAGGATACCCGCCGCATTGGCCACATATGGCACAGCGTAAACGCCTTCCATGGGTACGAATTCCAGTTCTTTGTCAATATCCAGATAAGCATCTTTGATAGAATCCAGGCCTTCGTAATCCGAGATATCCATCAGCATGCCCGCATCCAGATAATTGGAATAATTGATATCGCCGCCGATGGCAATGATATCCGGATAATCCTCTCTGATGAACCGGGTCTTCAGAATGGTATTGGCGTCGTTGGGGGAATCGATGATCAGCTCAATGTCATCATGAGTTGCGTTGAACTCCTCTTCCACCTGGTCGAAGTAAGTGGCCGTCTCCGGTTTGCTCTGGATGATCTCGATAGTCACCTTGCCGTTATCCTCTCCTGTCCCGCAGCCCGACAGTATGACGGACAGTCCGGCGGCTGCCGCAAGTCCGGCTGCAAGTTTTCCCTTCATACATCTTTTCATGCGTGAAATCCCTCCTTTTTCTTTTTGATGATCTTCGCCTCATAAGGCCGGAGAACTCCTTCCGGATACGGGCCGTCATAGTTGGCGATCAGCACTTCCCCGTCCTTCCATCCCTGTTCCAGTACGCAGGAAACCTCCTTCCCCCGGAAATTACAGAGTACCAGAAGTTTCTCTTTCTCCGTTTCTCTGGTATAGGCAAAAATATTTTCGTTCTCCTCCTGGAGAAGTTCATAAACGCCTTCTGTGAAAATGCTCTCGCTTTTTCTGAGGCTGATCAGCTTCTGATAGTAATAGAAAATCGAATCCCTGTTGGTCAGGGCCTCTTTTGCATTAATGATGGTATAATTCGGATTGCAGCGCAGCCACGGGGTGCCTGTTGTGAAACCGGCGTTCTTACTCTCGTCCCACTGCATGGGAGTCCTCGCGTTATCTCTCCCTTTCGCGTAAATGGAGCGCATCACATCCAGCTCGTCGTATCCCTGGCTGATCCGTTCCTTATACAGATTCAGAAGTTCAATATCCCGGTAATCCTCAATATCAAACTTCACATTCGTCATGCCCAGTTCCTGTCCCTGGTAAATATAGGGAGTCCCCTTCATTCCATGAAGCATGGTCGCCAGCATTTTTGCGGACTGTACCCGGTATTTTCCATCATCGCCGAACCGCGACACAGAACGGGGCAGATCGTGATTTTCCAGAAACAGACTGTTCCATCCTTTTCCTTCCAGTTCTTTCTGCCACTTCGATAAAACCTGCTTGAACTTTACGAAGGGCAGCGGCTCCAGATCCCATTTCACATTTCCCTTCTGATCCAGGACCATATGTTCAAACTGGAACACCATGGAAAGCTCACTGCCGTCCGGATTACTGTAAAGCCACGCGCTCTCAGGCGTTGCGCTCCAGGTTTCCCCCACGGTCACAAGATTATTTCTTCGGAAAGCCGCTTTACTCATCTCTTTTAAATAGGGATGGAGCATCTTTCCCTCGGCCATCACCATCGAATCCGGTTCCTTTCCAATAAGATCGATCACATCCAGCCTGAACCCGCCTACGCCGCGGTCCACCCACCAGTTGATCATCCTGTAGATCTCCTCGCGTACTTTCGGATTCTCCCAGTTCAGATCCGGCTGCTTTACGGAAAACTGATGGAGATAATACTGTCCGCATTCCGGGACCCATTCCCAGGCAGGTCCGCAGAAAGCGGATTTCAGTTCATTGGGATATTCGCCTTCTTTTCCGTCTCTCCACACATAATAATCATGATACGGATTATCTTTCCCTTTTTTCGCCTCCACAAACCAGGGATGCTCATCAGAAGTATGGTTCAGCACCAGATCCATGATGATCCGGATATGCCGTCTGGCCGCCTCGGCGATCAGCTCGTCCATATCGGCAAGAGTGCCGAACATGGGATCAATATCCTGATAATCGGAGATATCATAACCGTTGTCATCCTGGGGAGAGCGGTATACCGGAGATAGCCAGATGGCGTCGACGCCCAGTTTCTGAATATAGTCAAGCTTCTGAATAATACCCTGAAGATCTCCGATTCCATCCCCGTTGCTGTCGCAGAAGCTTCTGGGATAAATCTGATAGATCACTGCCGTCTGCCACCATTTCTTCGCACTGTCACCCATATACTTTACCCTTCCTTTCCCTTTCTTTAACATAAAAACTAGTTGGTTGCGTCAGGTTTTGCAATAAGTGTGCGGCAAAACCAATATATTTCACAAGAAAACACACTGGATTTTGTGAAAAACAACAGTAAAAAAGCCGGGAGTTCAGGGATCATCTCCCTGCTCCCGGCCTGAGACCGTTCTGTCTTCTCTGCTAAAAGATTGCTGTTCCATCCCGGCGGATCAGTAACCCGCGCGCTTGAGAAACTACAGCTGTCTCACCGTGCGATTGGCAACGCTCTCCCTGACGATCAGTTCTGTGGGAAGCTGCAGGTTGGGCACCAGAACTTCCTCCCCGTAGATTCTTTTCATCAGAAGATTCACCGCCGCCCTGCCTTTCTCCGCAGGGCTCTGGCGCACTGTCGTCAACGCCGGCCTTGATAATCTGGCGTAAATATTATCGTCAAATCCCACTACGGAAATATCCTCCGGCACATTCAGTCCCTGGGAAAAGAAGATATTGATCCCCTCGTTGGCCAGCAGATCATATACGAAAAAAGCTCCTGTATAGCCTTTCGCTTTCGCGGTTTTGGCGAAACGGCGCAGCACTTCATGGCGGAGATGTTTATCCGCGGGAAGAAAAATATAATCCTCTTCTTTTGAGAAAGAGGCACCGTATTTTTTCACCGCGTCCAGAAATCCCCTGTATCTTTCTCCGTCCGCCCCTACGGGGTCCCTCTGGTCACAGAAAAAAGCAATTTTATCGTTTCCCTGCTTCAGCATATAGCTGGCGACCTCATAGCCTCCCTCATAATCCTGAAGGCCGATATTGTCATAATTGCCTCTCCCGGAATCTATAAACACAATAGGAAACCCGGTTCTTCTGGCAAGAGGTTCACAGTTCTCCTCCATGCACCCCAGGATCACGGCCCCTTCCAGGCCGCTGCACTTCAGACGCTCATCAAAATCATCATTTGCGTCAACAACTCCGCATACCATGGTGCGTCCATACTTCCTCAATTCCCGCTCCGCGGCTTCCAGAAGCTCTCCGCAGAAGGGATCCATCAGGATATGTTCCCTGTCGCCCAGGCAGCAGTAGACAGCAACGTAATGTGTCACCGGTTCGTCATCCCCATGGCGGCTTTCGTGAACATAATGGTTCTGTATCAGGGCTTCCTGTACCTTCTGGCGTGTCTCCGGCGACATTTTTCCCGTCCGGCCGTTCAGAACATTTGATACTGTAGTGGGACTGACACCCAGCTGGTGCGCAATTTCTTTGATCGTAACCACAAAATCCCCTCCCTAGCAGCACGAATATAATAACCACTTTTCGGTTATTATAACATATTTATGCTCTCGGGGTCAAAACGGATTGATACCACCCTGCAGACTTGCTATAATGACAGAAGAATAATCAGGGAGAATTTTGTCATGAAATATTTCTTTATCATCAATTCCCTCTCCGGCTCCGGACAGGGAAATCCTATATGGCATAAAGTACACCGTGTGCTGCAAAAACAGGGCGTTTCTCATGAAGCTTATTTTACCCGGCATAAAGGCCACGGCACAGAACTGGCCCGAAGGCTCGCCTCCCGTCTGCCCGGGAACCGCCTTGTTGTCCTTGGCGGCGACGGAACCCTGAACGAGGTACTGAACGGACTTGCCGGCGTTTCCGGGATAACCCTGGGATATATTCCTGTAGGCTCCGGAAACGATTTTGCCAGAGGGATGCATCTCCCTTCTGATCCCAAAGAAGCGCTTATGTATATCCTCAAGGCCGAACGGACCGTTCCGCTGGATCTCGGCCGTGTCCGCAGCAACGGACATACTTCGCTCTTCGCCATAAGCTCCGGCCTGGGATATGACGCGGAAATCTGTTATAAAGTGTCCCGCTCCCGTGTCAAAAAGCTGCTGAACCGGATCCGTCTCGGGAATCTGATCTACGCTTTTACGGCGGTGCGTCTGCTTTTCACCTATCCTCCCTGTGACATGGCGGTATCTGTGGACGGACAGAAGCAGATTTTCCGCAAGGTTCATTTTGTCACCGGTATGAATCTCCCGTTTGAAGGCGGCGGGTTCCGTTTCTGCCCGGCGGCCCGTCCGGACGACGGAAGACTTTCCTGCATGGTGGTACATGATATGCATCCCCTAAAGATACTTTTCCTTTTTCCCACCGCCTATTTCGGACGGCACACCGGCTTCCGGGGGATCGCCATCCTGGAAGGGAAAAAAATAGAAATCAACAGCGCCTCTCCCCGGAAGATACACCGGGACGGCGAATACGGAGGAACCGCAAAGCGGGTGACGTTTGAAGCCGGAGACGGAGACGTTACTTTTATACTGCCATAATAAAAAACACCATCAGATTCTGGGATTCCCAGTGATATCTGATGGTGTTTCTGTCTGTCACATATTAATCATGTGTCTTATTTGTAATTAACGATCTTTCCGAAGTCTTCCTTCAGGGATGCGCCGCCTACAAGGCCGCCGTCGATGTCGTTCTGCGCGAACAGATCCGGTGCTGTTGCAGCGTTTACAGATCCGCCGTACTGGATACGGATCGCTTCTGCTGTAGCTTCGTCGTAGATCTCGGCGATACATGCGCGGATGCCTGCGCAAACTTCCTGAGCCTGCTCGGTTGTAGCTGTCTTTCCGGTTCCGATAGCCCAGATCGGCTCGTAAGCGATCACTGCCGTCTTAGCCTGATCTGCTGTAACGCCCTGGAAGCCAACCTTAACCTGCTGACGGATGAAGTCCATAGTCACGCCCTGCTCTCTCTGGGTAAGAGTCTCGCCGCAGCACATGATCGGAGTAATGCCGTGCTCAAGAGCTTTCAGCACTTTCTTGTTAACGTCTTCGTTTGTCTCGCCGAAATACTCTCTTCTCTCAGAATGTCCGAGAACAACGTATTTAACGCCTGCGTCTGTAAGCATGTTCGGGGAGATCTCACCTGTGTAAGCGCCTTTTTCCTCGAAGTACATGTTCTCAGCGCCAACCTGGATATTGGTTCCCTTTGCCGCTTCAACAACCGGAACGATATCGATAGCCGGAACGCAGAATACTACGTCAACTTCGTCATTCTTTACCAGAGGTTTCAGAGTTTCTACTAATTTAACTGCTTCGCTGGGAGTCATGTTCATCTTCCAGTTACCAGCAATGATTTTCTTTCTTGCCATTTTCTTTTCTCCTTATTTTATCATGGAAGTTCAATTCATTAAGTGTTTTATTTATCGTTAGCTGCCGCTACGCCGGGCAGTTCCTTGCCTTCGAGGAATTCCAGGGAAGCGCCGCCGCCTGTGGAAATGTGGCTCATCTTATCGCCGAATCCAAGCTGGTTAACTGCAGCTGCAGAGTCGCCGCCGCCGATAATGGTAGTAGCGTCTGTCTCAGCCAGAGCTTTGGCAACCGCGATAGTTCCTTTTGCAAGAACCGGGTTCTCAAATACGCCCATCGGTCCGTTCCATACAACTGTCTTGGCTGTCTTTGCAGCTTCTGCATATGCTTCTGCGGTCTTCGGTCCGATATCCAGTCCGAGAGCGTCCGCCGGGATAGCGTCGCAGTCTACATACTCAACATCGATCTCTGCGTCGATGGGGTTCGGGAACGCTTTCGCGATAGCTGTATCTGTGGGAAGAAGAAGATTCTTACCGAGGGATTCAGCCTTGGCGATCATTTCCTTGCAGTAGTCAAGTTTGGTATCGTCTACCAGGGAAGCGCCTACTTCCATTCCTTTTGCTTTCAGGAAGGTATAAGCCATACCGCCGCCGATGATCAGAGTATCGCATTTCTCCAGAAGATTGGAGATAACGTTCAGCTTGTCAGCAACCTTAGCGCCGCCGAGGATCGCTACGAACGGTCTTACCGGTGTCTCAACAGCTTTGCCAAGGAAATCGATCTCTTTCTGCATCAGGTATCCAACCACGCAGGTATCGATATACTGAGTCACGCCTACGTTGGAGCAGTGCGCTCTGTGAGCGGTTCCGAACGCGTCGTTTACAAATACGTCTGCCAGAGAAGCAAGTTCCTTGCTGAACTCTTCGCCGTTCTTGGTCTCTTCCGCGCGATAACGTGTATTCTCAAGAAGAACGATCTCGCCGTCCTTCATAGCTTCCACAGCCTCTCTTACCTTGTCGTCAACAACAACAGGGCTTGCAACAAATTTTACTTCCTGTCCGAGAAGCTCGGAAAGACGTACTGCAACCGGTGCAAGAGAAAGTTCGGGTTTCGGCTCTCCCTTCGGTTTGCCAAGATGGGAGCAGAGGATTACTCTTCCGCCGTCTGCAACGAGTTTCTTAATAGTAGGAAGAGCTGCAACAAGACGGTTCTCGTCTGTGATCTTTCCTTCTTTCAACGGAACGTTGAAATCGCATCTTACAAGGACTTTCTGTCCCTTTACGTTGATATCGTCAACTGATTTTTTATTTAATCCCATGATCGTATTACCTCCGATTATTATAAAAAGGGTCCGGTCCAAATCAGACCGGACCCTTACTGAGTCTATTCTACTCTGCCGTATTCAACAGATCATGCTCCAAGCAGTTTGCCGAAGTGTTTGATTGTACGAACCATCTGGCTTGTGTAGGAGTTCTCATTGTCATACCAGGAAACTACCTGAACCTGTGTTGTGCCGTTATCCAGCGGCAGAACCATCGTCTGAGTAGCATCGAACAGAGAACCATAAGTCATTCCTACGATATCGCTGGAAACGATCTCATCCTCGTTGTATCCGAAGGACTCGTTGGAAGCTGCTTTCATAGCTGCGTTGATCTGCTCTTTTGTAACGTTTCCTTCAACAACTGCTGTAAGGATAGTTGTGGAACCTGTCGGGGTCGGAACACGCTGTGCAGCGCCGATCAGTTTGCCGTTCAGTTCCGGAATAACAAGACCGATTGCCTTAGCAGCGCCGGTGCTGTTGGGAACGATGTTAACTGCAGCTGCACGGGATCTTCTCAGATCGCCTTTTCTCTGCGGTCCGTCCAGAGTCATCTGATCGCCTGTGTAAGCGTGGATTGTGCACATGATACCTGTCTTGATCGGTGCGCAGTCGTTAAGAGCCTTAGCCATCGGTGCAAGGCAGTTGGTAGTACAGGATGCAGCGGAGATAATCTTATCTTCTTTTGTCAGGCCTTCATGGTTTACATTGTAAACGATGGTCGGAAGGTCATTACCAGCCGGTGCGGAAATGATAACGTGCTTAGCGCCAGCATCGATATGAGCCTGAGCTTTAGCTTTGGAGGTGTAGAAACCGGTGCACTCAAGAACAACGTCTACGCCGATCTCGCCCCACGGAAGTTCTGCAGCGTTAGCTTTTGCATAGATCTTGATCTCTTTGCCGTCTACAGTGATGGAATCCTCGCCTGCCTCTACCTTGTCGCACAGAGCGTATCTGCCCTGAGTAGAGTCATATTTTAATAAATGAGCAAGCATCTTCGGGGAGGTAAGGTCGTTGATCGCAACGATTTCGAATCCCTCTGCTCCAAACATCTGACGGAAAGCCAGACGACCGATACGGCCAAATCCATTAATTGCAACTTTTACTGCCATGATAAATTCCTCCTATGAATTAAATGGTTAATTATGGTATTCTTCATCTTGGTAAAGAATTGCCAACCTGCATTTATTGTATCTAATCTGGGTTAAAAATTCAAGACTATTTTGGAAAAAACATTACAAATTTGGTAAAACATCAGGGCATTTTCAAAGAATCTGAACAGATATCCGTAGCGCCCGGGTATTGTACATGATATAATAACTGCATCATCCGCAGCCCGGTACCGGCATGTCATCCGCACGGTGCCGGCCGGCCGCGCAAAAACATCCGGGAGGTTTATATGAAAAACAACATACTGTGGGACTGCCATATGCATTCCTCTTTTTCCGCCGATTCCGGCACACACATGGAGGACATGATCCTGAAAGCTGTCAGCATCGGCTTAAAGGGTGTATGTTTTACCGAACACCTGGACCCGGACTACCCCACTGTCCCGGAACCGGAACAGCCGGATTTTTCCCTTGATATTCCGGCATATCAGAATACTCTGAATGATTTTAAACAAAAATACCGGAACACGCTGGATATCCGCTTCGGCATTGAACTTGGGCTGCAGCCGCATCTGGGAAATTCTTTCACTGAACTCGTGAAGACTTATCCCTTCGACTTTGTGATCGGCTCCTCCCATATTGTTCACGGAGCCGATCCATATTATCCGGAATTTTTCAACGGACGCAGAGAATCTGACTGTTATATGGAATATTTCGAATCCATTCTGGAAAATCTGGCTGCTTTTTCTGAAATGGACAGTTACGGGCATCTGGATTATATTGTCCGCTATGGGCCGAGCCAGAACAGAGAATACTCCTACCGCCCCTATCATGATATTCTGGATGAGATCCTCCGCGCGCTTATCAGTAAAAATGTGGGGCTTGAACTGAACACCGGCGGGTTCCATTACGGACTGGGCGAACCCAATCCCTGCACGGATATCATACGGCGCTACCGGGAACTCGGAGGCGAGATCATCACTGTGGGCGCCGACGCCCACGCGCCCCATAATATTGCCCACAGCTTTGATAAGGCGGCGGATATCCTCAGAGAATGCGGATTCAGATATTATACGGTGTTCAGAGAACGGAAGGCCGAGTTTCTGCCGCTTGAGAGTTGATCATCTTAAAAACTATAATTTCGGATTTCTTCAACAGTCTTTCGAAGAATCGCTTTTTCATCCGCCCCCTGCACATCAAGATTCTGCGCGGTAAAAGCCGCCTGCTCATGTATGCCGAAAAAGGCGTCCGACAACGCTTTTACATAATCAAATCCCATATTCTGGTAAACAGGGCCGCCTGCCGTAGTCACGTATATTATATGGCGCGCTCTGCAGAGCCCCTCCGGTATGCCCTCCGGCGTATACTGAAAGGTAATACCGGTGATGCAGATCTGCTCCAGATAGACTTTCAGTATTGAAGGAAAGGACAGATCCCAGTAAGGCGCCGCGATGACGATTTCATCCGCTTCGGCAAACTGCCTCGCGTATCTGAAAAGCGGATCCTGGTATTCTCCGGACGCGATAAGACCGGTACGTTTTTCCAGTACGTCGTAATCCAGCGGCGCAATTTCCTCCTCAAAGAGTTTAAGTTCCGTCACCTCTCCGGAAAGCCGCTCCAGTACTTTCTCCGCCAGTAATAATGTCCTCGACTCCGGTCTGGCACAGGCGTTGATAAAAAGTATATTTTTGATATTTTCCATATTGTATATCCCCTCTGAAATTTTAATTCTATCGTACCATCCCGGATTTATAAGTACAAGAAAAAATATGAAAACATTTTTCCTGATCCGTCTTTTCGGAAAATGAGATTTCCTCGATAATATTGCAGCGTTTTTTGCCTTCCGCCTGTCAAAACCGGAATTATAAGTTCTGCTCCCTTCTGTCGTGAACTGGCACAAAAAAAACCCTTATTTCTGCGCATCCTGTACGCTTGACATTTCATTATCACCCTTGTAAGATTATTAAAGAAATCGGATTGTATTTTTTGATTTCTATATGGAAAAATATGTAAAATCTAACAGCATTCAGGGAAATGAAAGATATTTTTTCAAAATATATTCGAAGGGAGCACAATATGGCTAATAAACGTCAACAGAAAAAAAACGCCTCTGCCAGGGCAGAAGTCAGAAAGACCGGGACAGCCGGAGTAGAAACGAAAAAAACGGAACCTGTCAAAGTCGAGACTAAGAAGACCGAGCCGGTTAAAGTCGAAACGAAGAAAACCGAACCCGTCAAAGTCGAGACTAAGAAGACCGAACCGGTTAAAGTCGAGACTAAGAAAACCGAACCCGTCAAAGTTGAGACTAAGAAAACCGAGCCGGTTAAAGTCGAAACGAAGAAAACCGAGCCCGTCAAAGTCGAGACTAAGAAGACCGAACCAGCCAAAGTCGAGACTAAGAAAACCGAGCCGGTTAAAGTCGAAACAAAGAAAACCGAACCCGTCAAAGTCGAAACAAAAAAGACGGAGCCCGTCAAAGTCGGAACAAAGAAAACCGAACCAGCCAAAGTCGAGGCAAAACAGCCGAAGCCTGCTGCTCCCGCCCGGAATGACGAGGCAGTCTATAACGTCCGGCTGGACCGCCATATGGATGAGCTGAAATGGCTTTACTGTGAACTGTATCAGGATAATCCTTATGTGATGATGCATTTCAACGATCTTCTTGCAGAACTGAAGAAATTCTATGACGCAAGAAATAACGATCTGAAGGATTCCGATATCCGCAGGGAAAAAGATCCCAAATGGTACAAGCGCAACGACCTCACCGGCATGATGATGTATGTAAACGCTTTTTCAAAGACTCTGAAAGGGCTTGAGGAAAAGCTGGATTATATTCAGGAATGTAATGTGAACTATCTGCATCTGATGCCTCTTCTGGCTTCCCCGAAAGGGCGCAGCGACGGCGGTTACGCTGTGGCAGATTTCCGTACCGTACAGCCGGAGCTGGGAACCATGGAGGATTTCGCAGCAGTTACTTCCGCCTGCCATAAACGCGGAATCAGCGTATGTCTGGACTTCGTTATGAACCATACCTCCGAGGATCACGAATGGGCGAAGCGCGCACGCGCAGGGGAACGGGAATATCAGGACCGCTATTTCTTCTTTGATACCTATGACATTCCCGCTCTTTATGAGCAGACCTGCCCGCAGGTATTCCCCACCACGGCGCCGGGCAACTTCACCTGGCTGGACGATATCAAAAAGCATGTGATGACAACATTTTATCCGTATCAGTGGGATCTGAACTACCGCAATCCTATTGTACTGAACGAAATGATCTTCAACATGCTCTATCTGGCAAATCAGGGCGTGGATATCGTACGTCTGGACGCTGTTCCTTATATCTGGAAACAGCTTGGAACCAATTGCCGCAATCTTCCCCAGGTTCATACCATCGTCCGTATGATGCGTATGATCTGCGAGATCGTCTGCCCCGGCGTTCTCCTTCTGGGCGAGGTCGTCATGGCTCCTGAGAAGGTGGTTCCCTACTTCGGAACTGTAGACAAACCGGAATGCCATCTTCTGTACAATGTTACTACCATGGCAAGCACCTGGCACACCGTTGCCACCAGAGATGTATCCCTGCTGCGCCGCCAGCTGGATATCGTGGCCGGACTTCCCAGAGACTATGTATTCCAGAATTATCTGCGCTGCCACGACGATATCGGCTGGGGACTGGACTATGATTTCCTGCGGCACTTCGGAATCGAGGAAGTTCCCCACAAGAAATACCTGAACGATTTCCTTACCGGAAAATATCCGGAATCTTTCGCGCGAGGCGAACTGTATAATGACGATCCCCGTCTGGGAGACGCAAGGCTCTGCGGAACCACCGCTTCCCTGTGCGGAATCGAACGTTTTGGATTCGAGGGCAATGAGGAAGGCGTGGACAGAGCGATCCGCTATGATATCACTCTTCATGCTTTCATGCTTTCCCAGTCCGGTATCCCTGTGATCTACAGCGGTGATGAGATCGGCATGCTGAACGATTATTCCTATAAGAATGATCCGGACAAAGCCGCAGACTCCCGCTATCTCCACAGAGGCGATTTCAGATGGGATCTGGCCGAGAACCGCCATCGTCCCGAGACTGTTCAGGGCAAACTGTTCCCGGTGCTGGATAAGCTGGAGCACATCCGTACTTCTCACAGCGTATTCAACAGCGACGTTTCCATGCGCACTCTGGATACCTGGGATTCTTCCATCCTGGCTCTTGTGCGTGAGAATGACGAAGAGAAATTTATCGGAATTTATAATTTCAGTGAATTCGACAAAGTCGCCTGGATCAACGAGGAAGACGGCATGTATCTGGATCTGATCTCCGGCCGGGAGATGGAGGCAAGAGGCGTGCAGATACCGGCGTTCGGCTGCTACTGGCTGTGCCGGAAGAAATAATTGTTTAAACAGCAAAAAACACCCTGCCTGTTTTCTTTTCATGTATCATATGAATTGAAAACAGTACAGGGTGTTTTGTTTTATGATAATTTTCCGTTCTGAAGTCTGTTCAGGAAGGAGGCGAAGGGCCCCGGCGTCTCTTTGTCCAGAGAACGCGCATACAGTTCCCGGATCCATCCTGTGATCACGTCGATCAGTACCGGCGCGAAAGTCATCAGGATAAATACCAGAATGATCAGGCCGAAGTCCAGAGATCCCAGGAACAGAAGATCCTGAAGGATCACTGCCGCGGCAAAGAAAATAAACTGCATTCCGTAGATAATGATCTTCCTGTAACGGTTCAGCGGCGCGTAAACCGTCTTCAGCGCGGCCATATAATTCCATCCGGTCACAAGGACGCAGGCTGTGTTCAGCATATCATTAGAATGATATACGTTCTGGCAGACCAGCATCACTGCAAAAACGCAGGAGGTGATGGTGATCGCCGCAGGGAACGCGTTCAGGAACACATGCCGCAGGAACGTATGGTCGATCTTGTCATAGTTGTTTTCCTGGGCCAGAAGGAAGGTGGGAATTCCCACCGCGCAGGCGCTGATCAGAGACATCTGGATCGGTTCGAAAGGATAGGCGTCTCCGAAAAATATGGTCAACAGAGACAGCATTACCGAAAACATGGTCTTGATCAGGAACATGGACGCCGCTGTGCGGATATTGTTCACAACCCGCCGGCCCTGATTCACGATGTGGGGCATGGACGCGAAATTGGAGTCCAGCAACACCACGTTGGCGATATTTTTCGCCGCGTCGCTTCCCTGCGCCATAGCGATACTGCAGTCCGCTTCCTTAAGGGCAAGCACGTCGTTCACTCCGTCTCCCGTCATGGCTACAGTGTGTCCCTGTTCTTTCAGGGCAAGCACCATTTCTTTTTTCTGCTGAGGGGTTACGCGGCCAAAAACACTGCATTCCGCAACGGCCTTTTTCAGTTCTTCCTCAGTGGTAATGGTGCTGGCGTCTATATAATGATCCGCGTTTTTCAGTCCCGCCCGTCTGGCGATCGCCGCCACCGTAACCGGGTCGTCGCCGGAGATCACTTTCAGGTCAACCTCCTGGCTGTCAAAAAACTTCAGCGTATCCGGCGCCTCCTGGCGGATTACATCTGTGAGAAGGAGAAGTCCCAGGGGTTCCATGCCTTCGGGAAGCTCGGTGCCCGCCGCTTTCTCTTTGCTGTGTGCAAGGACAAGGACACGAAGGCCTTCCTCCGCATACTGTTTACAGTGCTCTGTGAGAGCTTCATTCCCTTCCGGGAAAATGAACTGTACAGCTCCCATCAGGTAGGTGCCCTCTTCCGCAAAAACCGCTCCGCTGTACTTCCTGTCTGAGGAAAACGGGATCACATGCTCCGCCTTCATGGTCTCTCTGGCCGGGAAACGTTTGCGGAGAGCGTCCGCGGTAGCGTTCTCATCTTTCAGCACATACATGAGGCTGCACATGATATTTTCGATTTTTTTGATTTCCGCAGAGTTGTCTGAAGCATTCTGCTGCTCTCCGGCATCCTGCACCGCTTCCGGCAGCATATCCGCCCGGTTATTTTCACTGACTGGAGCATTCTGAACCGCCGGCTGGATCTCTGCCGATATTTCAGCTACATTGCCTTTCGGGTTCTCTGCTCTCTCCGCAGCTGTCCCGGAGTTCTCCGAATCCCTCTCACCGTCTGCCACATTCTGCTCTGTCACTCCCTGCGCCTTCTCCGGCTGTATCTCGCTTCCTGCCGCTTTCTGCGCCTTCTCCGGCTGTGTCCAGGGTTCCACCCGCTCCACGCACATGGTACCTTCGGTGATGGTTCCCGTCTTGTCCAGACAGAGCGTATCCACCCTCGCCAGAGTCTCAATACAGTACAGTTCCTGCACGAGAGTTTTTTTCCGGGCAAGAACAAGGGCTCCCAGAGTCAGCGCCACGCTGGTAAGAAGGACAAGGCCCTCAGGGATCATGCCCAGCACGCCCGCCACCATACTGACTACGGAATCACGGAAACTATTGCCCGCCAGATAGAACTGCTTGTAGAACAAAAGCGCGCCCAGCGGAACAATAATAATACTGATCACTTTAAGGATGGCGTTCAGAGAATTCCTCAGTTCGGAATTATGACGTTTGAACTCTTTCGCCTCGCTGGTGATCTGTGAGGCATAGTTATCTTTTCCTACATGGATGATCTGGCAGCTCGCTTCCCCGGAAGTGATAAAACTTCCGGAAAAGAGTTCGTCTCCTTCGCTTTTGGGAAGGTTGTCCGATTCTCCGGTAAGAAGTGATTCGTTTACCTCTACGCTTCCCTCCAGGATCTTCGCGTCCGCCGGCACCTGATCGCCGGTCTTGAGACAGACGATATCGTCAAGCACCAGTTCCTCCGTGGGTACTGTCCATTTCTTTCCTTCACGGATCACCACGGACTTCCTCGCCGTCAGAATCGCCAGCTTGTCTATGGTTTTTTTCGCCCTGACCTCCTGAATGATTCCGATCAGGGTATTGATGATAACGATCATTACGAAGAAGGCGTTCCTGTAAGACCCCACCATAAGCACCATCACAAGAAGGACGATATTCAGGAAGTTAAAGAATGTCAGTGTATTCTCTCTTACGATCTGCTTATACGTCCTGGTATTGGGGTTCTCATCCGCGTTGACCTTGCCCTCTGCGATCCGTTCGTTTACCTGTTGGTCTGTTAATCCTGTCAAGCTTTCACCTCGCATCTTCCTGTTTCAAAGAAGGCTTTCTCAGAGAAAGTCTCTTTCTTAATAGTCTTCCTCTTCTTCCTCTTCGCCTTCGTGAATATCAGACTTGGGTTTTGACAGGCCTTCGATCACGATATGATGTTTCTCCGCATAATCCCACAGCGCCGCATGGATCGCTTCCTCGGCCAGAAGGGAACAGTGGACCTTTACAGGCGGAAGCCCGTCGAGGGCTTCCATAACAGCCTTGTTCGTTACCTTCATGGCCTCTTCGATCGTCTTGCCCATTACCATCTCTGTAGCCATGCTGCTGGTGGCAACGGCGGCTCCGCAGCCGAAAGTCTTGAATTTGCAGTCTTTGATGATATGAGTCTCATCATCAATATCCAGAAATATTCTCATGATATCGCCGCATTTGGCGTTTCCTACTGTTCCGACGCCGCTGGCGTTCTCGATTTCTCCTACGTTTCTCGGATGCTGAAAATGATCCATTACTTTCTCACTGTACATTTGTTTCCTCCTGTTTTTTCATAAAGTCCTCGTAAAGAGGCGACATATTTCTCAGATTCTGTACGATTTCTTTCAATTTCTCCACTGTGTAGTCCAGATCCTCTTTCGTGATCTCCTCGCTCAGCGTCAGTCTCAGGGAACCGTGGGCGATCTCATGAGGAAGCCCGATGGCAAGAAGCACATGGGAGGGATCCAGAGAGCCTGAGGTACAGGCTGATCCGCTGGAAGCGCAGATACCGCAGCCGTCCAGCATCAGAAGAAGGGATTCGCCCTCCACGAAGCGGAAGCTGACGTTCACATTGTTGGGAAGTCTCTTTACCGGATGTCCGTTCAGCTTCACATAGGGGATCTCTTCCGTGATCCTGCTGATCAGATAATCTCTCAGCTCTCTCTCTTTCGCAGTGCGCTCTTCCATGGAATCCCACGCGCGCTTCGCCGCGGCGCCGTAACCCACGATCCCAGGTACGTTCTCTGTTCCCGCGCGGCGCTTGCGCTCCTGGGCGCCTCCGTGCACGAAAGAACGGATCTTCACGCCTTTGCGGATATACAGAAATCCCACGCCTTTGGGTCCGTTGATCTTATGAGCGCTGGAACTGAGCATATCGATGTTGCATTCATCCACATGAATGGGAAGCTGGCAGAACGCCTGCACGGCGTCCGTGTGGAAAAGGATTCCATGCTCCCTGGCGATCAGTCCGATCTCTTTTATGGGCTGGATGGAACCGATCTCGTTATTGGCGGCCATCACAGAGATCAGGATCGTCTCCGGCCTGATTGCTTTCTCCAGATCCTCCAGACGGATGATGCCGTTCTCATCCACATCCAGATAGGTGATCTCCGCTCCGCGCTCTTTCGCCAGGTACTCGCAGGTATGGAGAATGGCGTGATGCTCGATCTTCGTGGTAATGATATGGTTCCCTTTGTTCTTATAAGCCTCGAAAGCAGCCTTCAGAGCCCAGTTGTCAGCCTCGGTGCCGCTTCCGGTGAAATAGATCTCTTCTTTCTTCGCGCCCAGTATGCCGGCGATCTGTTCTCTGGCCGCTGTGATGCCTTCCTTGCTCCTGCCTGCCAGGTCATATATACTGGATGGATTTCCATACAGTTCACTGAAATACGGCAGCATCGCTTCCACAACCTCAGGGGCTGTTCTGGTGGTAGCCGCATTATCCAGATATATCATCTTACTCATTGTCTGTCTTTGTCCTCCTTGCTTTCACAAAAGATTTATTTTCTTTCTTCCTGTTTCTTCCGGCTTTCTTCTATCAACTGACTCAGCATCATGGTGTCTACTGCCTGCGTGATACTGTCGTTGATCCTCTTCCATACATATTTCGCCACGCAGATATCCTGCGTCTCGCAGTTGTGCTCTCCGTCAGTCCCCGGACACTGGGCAGCCTCCAGGCTTCCCTCCAGCACTCTCAGGATATCCCCCACAGAAATTTCTTCCGCCGGACGTCCCAGCCGGTATCCTCCGCAGGCTCCTCTGGTACTCTCCACCAGTCCGGCACGCTTCAGTTTCCCCATCAGCTGTTCCAGATAGCTGACAGAAATATTCTGTCTGCCTGCAATACTCTGTATGGAGACAGCTTCAGCCTCGCTGTACATGCCCAGGTCGATCAGGGCGCGAAGGCCGTATCTCGCTCTTGTTGACAGTTTCATCCACTCACCTCGCTAATTCCCAGTGTTTTTGTCGGATATGATGTGATTACTTTAACAGATACTTTTCGTTCTGTCAAGGCTCTTTCTGGCATATATTTACAAAAAAGCACAGGACTTTCCCATGTCAAAAAAAAGCTTTATCAGAGGCACCGCCATCCTTACATGCACAGGTTTTATCAGCCGTATCATCGGCTTTTTTTATAGGATATTCCTTTCCCATACTATTGGTGCACAGGGACTGGGGCTTTATCAGCTGGTCCTTCCTGTCCAGAATATCGCTTCGGCAATAACGGGATCGGGAATACAGACTGCCCTGTCGCGCCTGATCGCTTCACGCCTGGCTCTGGGAAAACGTAGTGAGGCACAGAACTGTTTTCTTCTCGGCACTGCCTCAGCCTTCCTTTTCTCGGCTGCGGTATCCGCACTGATCTACCGTAATTCTCTTTTCGTTGCTTCGGAACTTCTGAAAACTCCCGAAACCGCCACGCTGATCCGGATCCTTGCTCTCAGTTTTCCCCTGAACACCGTGCACACATGTATCAACAGCTACTATTTCGCGAAAAAAAACACGGTTATCCCTTCCGGGCTGCAGCTTCTGGAACAAATTGTAAGAGTAGGATCCTCCTGCCTCATTTATCTGATACTGGTTTCCAAAAACGTTGAGGTCACAGCTGTAATAGCGGCGGGCGGCGCGCTGGCAAGCGAAGTTGCCGTCTCTCTCTCCGGTATGCTCCTCATCGGAACTGTTTTTACGGAAAGCGGCTTTTCTCTGAAAGATATCCGGAATCCGGCAGGAGAACTCCGTGAGATTTTCGGTATGTCCCTGCCGCTTACGCTTAACCGTCTGCTGATCACCCTTCTGGGGAGTATGGAGATGGTCCTGATCCCTCAGCAGCTTATGGCGTACGGTCTGGACCAGCAGGCCGCCCTTGGTCTATACGGAACTCTTACAGGAATGGCGCTTCCGCTGATTCTTTTCCCCTCCGCCGTTACCAATTCCGCCTCCGTGCTCCTGATGCCTTCTGTAGCGGAAATGCAGGCGCTTGGATACCGGAGACGGATACGACATGTCACAGGACAGTCTCTGAAGGCATGTATTCTTCTGGGCAGTTTCTGTTTTCTCGGATTTTTCTTTTTCGGTCCTTTTCTGGGGCGGTTCCTGTTTCACAGCCCCGAAGCCGGAACATATATCCGCACACTGGCTTTTATCTGCCCGTTTCTTTATATGAACACCGCCCTTACCGGAATCCTCCACGGACTGGGAAAAAACGGCGTCTGTCTGATACACAGCGCTTCCGGTATCCTGCTTCGTATTCTTTTTGTCGTCTTTGCCATACCAGTTTCCGGGATCCGGGGATATATGTACGGGATCCTGTTCAGCGAACTTCTTCTCAGCATTCTGCATCTCACAGTGCTGTACAGGTATGAATGACCGTGTTTCACAGAAGAGTATATGCGCTGCTCATCATTCAGACAGATGTCTTTCAGGAACAAATTTAGCTATCGACAACCCGAAGGGAATCGTTTATAATATGATGCCGAGGGGCAAAAGGTCTGTCCCGCAGGCATCAGAGCAGGAAAATATGGGTTTTCCATCCGGTGCCAGATGACTTAACAGACAACATCAATACACCAAGGAGGAAACACCATGGGATTTTCATTTATTAAAAAACTTCCGACACCTGAAGAGATCCGCAATGAATACCCGATCGATTCTTCCATCCAGACTCTGAAGGAAGCAAGAGATCAGGAGATCCGCGACGTCTTTACCGGAAGATCAGATAAATTTCTTGCCATTATCGGTCCCTGTTCCGCCGATAATGAAGACGCTGTATGCGATTATCTTCTGAGGCTGCGTTCCGTTCAGGAGAAGATCGCAGACAAGGTTCTTATCATTCCCAGAGTTTATACGAATAAACCCCGTACCACAGGAGAAGGGTACAAAGGAATGGTCCATCAGCCTGATCCGGAAAAGAAGCCAAACATGCTGGCCGGCCTCATTGCCATCCGCAAGATGCATATCCGCGCCATTCAGGAAAGCGGCTTCACCTGTGCCGACGAGATGCTGTATCCGGAAAACTACCGGTATCTTTCCGACATCCTTTCCTATGTGGCCGTGGGAGCCCGTTCTGTGGAAGACCAGCAGCACCGCCTTACAGTCAGCGGCATGGACGTTCCCGCCGGAATGAAGAATCCCACCAGCGGCGATCTCAGCGTTAT
>CALWGI010000002.1 GCA_944380045.1 uncultured Blautia sp. | reverse complement strand
CAATACCTCCGATGAGGATACTTTGGAAGACGCGGGAGAAGAGGCAAAAGACCCGGCAGAAAACACAGAAGAATAATACAGGCAGAACCCGGCGCAAAATGCCGGGGCAGCAGAACGCCGCAGAGATCATCTGGATCGTCTGCGGCGTTTTTTGCGGCGTGATTTTCGGGGAGCATTGGGATTATGCAGGGTGGACCAGCAGAAAAGCTGCACCAGGATAATACCGACCAGGGCTCCCAGGCTGTCGAAGCCTACGTCTGTATATGCGGAAGTCCTTCCGGCGACAAACGACTGATGATACTCATCCAGGCAGGCAAATCCCACACAGATGATCCCTGCCAGAAGGAACAGTCCCAGTCCACGTACCCTGTATACATACAGCGGGAAAGAGACGGCGATGGCCAGAAGGCAGTATTCCGTCATATGGGCGGCTTTCCGGACATAATAGTGGATTTCCTCAGCCTCATATGCCAGTTCTTCATAACTTTTGTTCGTATTGAGAAGCTCGTTTTTCGTTTCCACGATCTGATAGCTGATCTTGTAGCTTAATTCCCCGGACACCTCCCCTGTCTGGGCGGAAAATGAAAAAATGATATACATCATCAGCAGCGCGGGAAGAAATGAAAGCGGCTTCAGTAAAAAGATTATTATTTTCATGGCTTTTAATATAGCACGTGGGGAATTAAAAGTAAAGACTCTTGCCAAGAGGCCGGAAAACTGTAAAAACCGGTGGGAACGTCCAGGTTACTGCCGAAATAAAAAGAAGTAGTAATTCATAATAAATCATGGTACAATTACAAAAGTTACATTTGTAAACAAGAAAAGCCCCGTTATATATCGGACAGACGGGGGTTCCCATATGAGAGAAAGGAGGAGCACATGAGCGCGGCAGATATCACTTTTATCAACATGTGCAGAGATGTAATTGAGAACGGTACCAGCACTGAGGGCGAGAAGGTACGCCCGGTGTGGGAGGACGGAACGCCGGCTTACACGATCAAGAGATTCGGCGTAGTGAACCGATATGATCTGCGGAAAGAATTTCCGGCTCTGACGCTGCGGAAAACTGCGCTGAAAAGCGCTATGGATGAGATCCTCTGGATCTGGCAGAAGAAATCCAACAATATCCACGATCTTCACAGCCATATCTGGGACAGCTGGGCGGATGAAACAGGCTCTATCGGCAAAGCGTACGGCTATCAGATGCAGGTGAAGCATCAGTACAGAGAAGGTATGATGGATCAGGTGGACAGAGTCCTTTTTGACCTGAAGAACAATCCCTACAGCAGAAGGATCATGACCAATATCTATGTGCATCAGGATCTCCATGAGATGCATCTTTACCCCTGCGCCTATTCCATGACCTTTAATGTTACGAAGGAACCCGGGAAAGACAGACTGACGCTCAACGCGATCCTGAATCAGCGTTCCCAGGATATCCTGGCGGCGAACAACTGGAACGTGTGCCAGTATTCCATCCTTCTTATGATGTTTGCCCAGGTGTGCGGAATGGAAGCGGGAGAGCTTGTCCATGTGATCGCGGACTGCCATATTTATGACAGGCATATTCCGGTGGTGAAAGAGCTGATCGCAAGGACTCCCTATCCGGCGCCCACAGTGAAGCTGAATCCGGAGATAAAAGATTTCTATGATTTCACTACAGACGATCTGATCGTGGAGAATTACCAGACCTGGCCTCAGATCAAGAACATTCCCATCGCGATCTGACAGGGAACGGCAGGCGGCGGACAGGATAAGTCCCGCGCATGAATTAATTGAGAAGAGAGGAAAATGATATGAATCTGATCGTGGCAGTAGATAAGAACTGGGCTATTGGAAAAGAGGACAAACTTCTTGTAAGTATTCCGGCGGATATGAAGATGTTCCGTCAGGAGACCACCGGCAAAGTGGTGATCCTGGGAAGGAAGACCCTGGCGACATTCCCGGGCGGTCTTCCCTTAAAGAACAGGACCAATATCATACTTACCGGAAACAGGGATTTCCGGGCAAAGGACGCTGTTATCGTGCATTCCATAGAGGAGCTCCTGGAAGAGATCAAAAAATATCCGTCTGAAGACGTGTACTGTATCGGCGGTGAAAGTGTGTACAGACAGCTGCTTCCATACTGTGATACCGCTCATGTGACAAAAGTGGATTTCGCTTATGAGGCGGACCGGTACTTCCCCAATCTGGACGAAATGCCGGAGTGGAAGATAACAGCCAGAAGCGAAGAGCAGACATATTTCGATCTGGAATATGAATTCGTGAAATATGAGAGAGTAAAATAAAAAGCAAAAAAGTACCCCTGACCGGAGAATCCGGAGCAGGGGTATTCTTTATTATGTGGGAAAAAGAACTTCTCCCGTTTGATTATTATTCGATCACCTGGATCCAGCCTTCAGGCGCTTCAATACGTCCCATCTGAATGCCGGTAAGTGTCTCATAAAGTTTCTGAGTGACAGGTCCCATCTCATTCATGCCGCTGGGGAAGCAGATCTCCTTGCCGTGATCCACGATCTTTCCTACAGGAGAGATAACTGCGGCAGTTCCGCAGAGACCGCATTCAGCGAAATCTTTTACTTCATCGAAATAAACTTCGCGTTCCTCCACCTCAAGACCGAGATAATGTTCTGCTACATATACCAGTGAGCGGCGTGTGATGGAAGGAAGGATGCTGCCGGATTTCGGGGTGACAACTTTATTGTCTTTTGTGATAAAGAGGAAGTTCGCGCCGCCTGTCTCCTCGACTTTGGTTCTGGTTGCGGCGTCAAGATACATGTTCTCGTCGAAACCGTTGCGGTGTGCTTCCATGATGGCGTGCATGCTCATTGCATAGTTAAGGCCCGCCTTGATGTGGCCGGTTCCGTGAGGCGCCGCGCGGTCGAAGTCGGATACACAGATGGTGATCGGCTTTACGCCGCCTTTGAAGTAAGGACCTACGGGAGTTGTAAATACACGGAACTGATATTCGTCGGCCGGTTTCACTCCGATGACAGGATTGGAACCGAACATATACGGACGGATATAAAGGGTGGCTCCGGAACCATAGGGCGGCACGTAGCCTGCGTTTGCCTTTACGGTATCAATGACAGCCTGAATGAATCTTTCTTTGGGGAAAACAGGCATTTCCAGACGTTTTGCGGAGTTTTCCAGACGCTCTGCGTTCAGGTCCGGACGGAAACATACGATCTGGCCTTTCTCTGTAGTATAGGCTTTCAGGCCCTCGAAAACCGTCTGCGCGTACTGGAGAACGCCGGCGCACTCGTTGATCACAACATTCGCGTCTTCGGTAAGTCTGCCTTCATCCCAGGAGCCGTTCTTGTACTCGGAGACATATCTGTAGTCGGTTTTTACATAGCCGAAGCCCAGGTTTCCCCAGTCAATGTTCTTTTTTTCCATAATTTATCCTCCTCGTTTAGCACTTTAATTCTTTACCACATATATTAGCACTTTTATATGGCGACTTCAATGAAAACTTGTATTTTCCCGGCCCCTTAGGTATAATAAATGAAACAGGAAACGTAGAAAATGTCAGAAAAAAAGCATCGAAGCGGACGTGTGCCCCGAGGGGATTTCATCTGTCCGCTTTGATTCGGCAGGAGGATAATTATGTATCGGGACCATACAAAAGTTGTACAGATCGGGGACAGGAAGATCGGCGGAGGCAATCCGGTCCTCATCCAGTCCATGACGAACACCAGGACAGACGACGTGGATGCCACCGTACGTCAGATCCTGGAACTGGAGGCTGCCGGATGCGAGATCATCCGCTGCGCTGTTCCGGATATGGCGGCGGCCGAAGCGCTGACAGAAATCAAAAAGCAGATCCATATCCCTCTGGTGGCGGATATTCATTTTGATTACCGGCTTGCCATCGCGGCAATAGAGCACGGTGCGGACAAGATCCGTATCAATCCCGGAAATATCGGGAGCACCGACCGGATCAGGGCTGTGGTCAACGCGGCGAAGGAGCGGAATATTCCGATCCGCGTAGGCGTGAACAGCGGATCCCTGGAGAAAGAACTGGTGGAAAAATACGGCGGCGTTACGGCGGAAGGTCTGGTGGAAAGCGCCCTGGATAAAGTGAAGATCATCGAGGATATGGGATATGATAATCTGGTGATCAGCATTAAATCCTCCGACGTGCTGATGTGCGCCAGGGCGCACGAACTGATCGCGCAGAGAACAGATCATCCTCTCCATGTGGGTATCACAGAAGCGGGAACCCTTTATTCCGGAAATATCAAATCCGCTGTGGGCCTGGGCATCATCCTTTACCAGGGGATCGGAGATACCATACGCGTCTCTCTTACCGGCGCGCCCCTGGAGGAGATCAAATCCGCCAAAAGGATACTGAAGACGCTGGGACTCCGTAAAGGCGGAGTGGAGGTTGTCTCCTGTCCTACCTGCGGCCGTACCAGGATAGACCTGATCGGCCTTGCCAACAAGGTGGAATCTATGGTTCAGGATATCCCCCTTGATATTAAGGTTGCCGTTATGGGATGTGTGGTGAACGGTCCCGGAGAAGCGAAAGAAGCGGATATCGGTATTGCCGGCGGCGTCGGAGTGGGACTTCTTATAAAAAAAGGTGAAATTGTGAAGAAGGTGCCGGAGGATCAGCTCCTTGAAACCCTGCGGGAGGAACTCCTTCACTGGAACGAATAGAAAAGAGGAAACAGGATGGAAAAAGATTTTTTTGACGTATTTCCAAACCTGAAAATTAAAGACGAACTCCATGAACTTCTGGATATGGTGATGGTGACAAGAGTCTCCTGCAATCCATCGAAGACACGGTTATGGGTATATATCCGAAGTGAGCGATGGATCCATAAAAAATACATTTTTGAGCTGGAACAGCAGATTGAACGGCAGTGTTTTCCGGGGATCCAGATGCAGGTGACGGTGATCGAGAGATTTTATCTGTCCCGGCAGTATACGCCGGATAATTTTCTTGAAGTATACCGGTCCAGCATGGAACTGGAACTGAGAAATTATAATATGCTGGAGTATAATCTGTTTAAGCGGGCCAGGATCTCTTTTACCGGCACGGATCACATGGAGCTTGTGCTTCCGGATTCGGTGATCGCCAGGGAAAAAAGCGGGATACTTGTGGAATATCTTCATAAGGTGTTCTGCGAGCGCTGCGGCATGGATCTGAAGATCGATCTTCAGTTTGCCGAGGCAAAGGAAAGCAAATACCGCAGAAACGCCGTCATCCAGATACGCCAGGAAGTCGAGAATGTCCTGAAACACGCGAAACTGGATGGAGATAATGAGGAAAACAGCCAGGAAGAAAAGAACGAAAAAACCGATTCCAAACAGCGGAACTCCAATACGAAACAGAATCAGAAACATCAGGGCAGAAAGGATCAGAACAATGATTACCGGGGCGGTTTCCGAAAAGATTCCAATCCGGATGTGATCTACGGAAGAGATTTCGAAGGAGAAACAATTCCGCTTGAATCTATTACAGGCGAAATGGGAGAGGTGATCATCCGGGGCCAGGTAATGGACGTGGAGGCCAGGGAGATCCGCAATGAGAAAACGATCCTGATCTTTCCTGTGACTGATTTCACAGATTCCATTGTCGTAAAAATGTTCCTTCGGAACGAGCAGGTCCCGGAAGTGACGGAAGGTATAAAAAAAGGCGCTTTCCTGAAACTGAAAGGCGTGACAACGATCGACCGTTTTGACAGCGAGCTGACAGTGGGATCGGTGTCCGGGATCAAAAAAATCGCGGATTTCACATCTTCCAGAATGGACACCAGCCCGCAGAAGAGAGTGGAGCTTCACTGCCATACGAAGATGAGCGATATGGACGGCGTTACCGACGCAAAAGCCCTGGTAAAGCGGGCGTACGAGTGGGGACACAAGGCGATCGCCATCACCGATCACGGCGTAGTGCAGGCCTTCCCGGAAGCAAACCATTGTTTCGACGCATGGGGCGGATGTGTTCCGAAGGAATCTGATTTTAAAGTGCTTTATGGGATGGAAGCATATCTGGTGGACGATCTGAAGGGGATCGTCACCAACAGTAAAGGGCAGCCCATGGACGGGAAGTTCGTGGTGTTCGATATCGAGACCACAGGATTTTCCCCTCTCACCTGCCAGATCATCGAGATCGGCGCGGTGAAAGTGGAAAACGGCGCCATCACGGACCGTTTTTCTACATTTGTAAATCCGAAGGTTCCCATTCCCTACCGGATCGAACAGCTTACCAGCATCAACGATTCCATGGTCATGGACGCCCCGGACATACATACCGTGCTGCCGGAATTCCTGGAATTCTGCCGGGATTCTGTGATGGTTGCCCACAATGCGGATTTTGATATGAGCTTTATTATCGAAAACTGTAAAAGAGAGGGGCTTCCCGGAGAATTCACCTATGTGGATACCGTGGGGATGGCGCGATTCCTCTTACCGGCGCTGAACAGGTTCAAGCTGGATACAGTGGCAAAAGCGGTGGGAGTCTCTCTTGCCCATCACCACAGGGCAGTGGACGACGCCGCGTGTACGGCGGAGATTTTTGTGAAGTTCGTGGAAATGCTGAGAGAGCGGGATATTTTTGACGTGGACGAGCTGAACAGGCACGGAAGCGTCTCCATAGATACGATCAAGAAACTGCCCACATATCATGCGGTTATTTTTGCAAGAAACGAGACGGGAAGGATCAACCTCTACAAGCTGGTGAGCCAGTCCCATCTGAAATATTACAGAAGAAGGCCGAGGGTGCCCAAAAGCGTTTTTCTGAAGTACAGAGACGGCCTTCTTATCGGTAGCGCCTGCGAGGCGGGAGAACTTTACCAGGCTCTTCTGCGCAACGCTCCGGAGCAGGAGATCGCCCGGCTGGTGGATTTCTATGATTATCTGGAGATACAGCCCCTGGGCAACAACGCGTTTATGATCGCTGACGAAAAAAACGACAGAGTCAATTCCAACGAAGATCTGATCGAGCTGAACAAGAAGATCGTAAAACTGGGAGAACAGTTTAAGAAGCCGGTGGTCGCCACCTGCGACGTGCATTTCATGGACCCGCAGGATGAGATCTACCGCAGGATCATCATGGCCGGAAACGGATTTTCCGACGCGGACAATCAGGCGCCTCTTTATCTCCGTACCACGGAAGAGATGCTGGAGGAGTTTTCCTATCTGGGAAGCGAGAAGGCGGAAGAGGTCGTCATCACCAATACCAATAAGATCGCGGATATGATCGAGAAGATCTCGCCCATCCACCCGGATAAATTCCCGCCGGTGATCGAGAATTCGGACAGGGATCTGAAAGATATGTGTTTCGCGAAGGCCCATGAGCTCTACGGGGAGAATCTCCCGGCGATTGTGGAGGACCGTCTTAACAAAGAACTGAACTCCATCATATCAAACGGTTACGCGGTGATGTACATCATTGCCCAGAAACTGGTACATAAATCCAATGAGGACGGATATCTGGTAGGATCCCGTGGATCCGTGGGATCTTCCCTCGCGGCGACTATGTCGGGTATCACCGAGGTGAATCCGCTTCCGCCGCATTATATCTGCCCGAAGTGCAAATACAGTGATTTTGATTCTCCGGAAGTGAAGAAGTTCAGCGGAATGGCCGGCTGCGATATGCCGGACAGGAACTGTCCCCACTGCGGAACAAAGATGAAAAAAGAAGGTTTTGACATCCCCTTCGAGACGTTCCTGGGATTCAAGGGAGATAAGGAACCGGATATCGACCTGAACTTTTCCGGCGAATATCAGGCGAACGCCCATAAATATACAGAGGTGATCTTCGGAAAAGGGCAGACCTTCAAGGCCGGGACCATCGGTACTCTGGCCGAAAAGACGGCTTACGGCTATGTGAAAAATTATTTTGAGGAGAGAGGACAGCATAAGAGATACTGCGAGATCAACCGGATCGTACAGGGGTGTACCGGCGTCCGCAGGACTACGGGGCAGCATCCCGGAGGCATCATCGTCCTCCCCAAAGGCGAGGAAATCGAGAAATTCACGCCGGTGCAGCATCCGGCAAATGATGAGAACAGCGATATCATCACCACACATTTCGACTACCATTCCATTGACGGAAACCTTCTGAAACTGGATATTCTGGGACACGATGATCCCACCATGATCCGTATGCTGGAAGACCTTACCGGTCTGGACGCCAAAGAGATCCCCCTGGATCAGAAGGATGTGATGTCGCTTTTTGCGGGAACGGAAGCTCTGGGGATCAAACCGGAGGATATCGGAGGATGTAAGCTGGGCTGTCTGGGCGTGCCGGAGTTCGGTACGGATTTCGCCATGCAGATGCTGATCGATACGAAGCCGAAATATCTCTCCGACCTGGTCCGTATCGCCGGACTGGCCCATGGAACCGACGTATGGCTGGGCAACGCCCAGGTGCTGATCCAGGAAGGAAAGGCGACGATCTCCACCGCGATCTGTACCCGTGACGATATCATGATCTATCTGATCCATATGGGTGTGGAAAGCAGTCTGGCCTTTACCATCATGGAGAGTGTGCGTAAAGGCAAGGGACTCAGGGAGGAATGGGAACAGACCATGAAGGAACACAATGTTCCGGACTGGTATATCTGGTCCTGCAAAAAGATCAAGTACATGTTCCCGAAAGCTCATGCGGCGGCCTATGTGATGATGGCGTACCGTATCGCCTGGTTCAAAGTGTTCCGGCCGCTGGCGTATTACGCTGCGTTTTTCAGTATCCGCGCTACGGCGTTTTCCTATGAGACCATGTGTATGGGAAGAGACCGCCTGGAATATTATCTGGCGGAAATACGGAAAAAAGGCGACGCCGCGTCGAAGAAAGAGCAGGATTCCATCCGCGATATGAGGATCGTTCAGGAAATGTACGCCCGGGGGTTTGAATTCATGCCCATAGATATTTACCGGGCGAAGGCGGACCGTTTCCAGATCATAGACGGGAAGCTTATGCCTTCCCTGAACTCTATCGACGGTATGGGAGATAAGGCTGCGGAAGCGGTGGTGGAAGCCGCCAAAGACGGAAAATTCCTTTCCAAGGACGATTTCCGCGACAGAACGAAAGTCAGCAAAACAGTGATCGATCTCATGGACGACCTGGGACTTTTCGGGGATATCCCTCAGTCCAATCAGTTTTCACTGTTTGACAGTATTATGGGGTGAAACATACGTTACCGGAGACGGTTTCCGGTATGTTATGATGAGTGAAGAAAAGGAGAAGGAAGATGAAAAAAGAAGAACTCCGGTATCTCGAAAGACTGGCGGAACTTTATCCGACTATCGGCAAAGCGTCTACAGAGATCATTAATCTCCAGTCGATCCTGAACCTGCCGAAAGGAACGGAACATTTTATGTCGGATCTTCATGGAGAATATGAAGCGTTTTCCCATGTGCTCCGGAACGGCTCGGGCGCTGTGCGCAAGAAGATCAACGATGTGTTCGGCCATACGCTCAGCAACAGCGACAAGAGGGCGCTGGCGACGCTGATCTATTATCCCAGAGAGAAGATCCAGCTGGTGAAGAAGACAGAGGAAGATATGGAGAACTGGTACAAGATCACTCTGTACCGGCTGATCGAGGTGTGCAAGACCACGGCGTCCAAGTACACCCGTTCCAAAGTCCGCAAAGCCCTTCCGCCCGACTACGCCTACGTGATCGAGGAACTGATCACAGAGAAGGCGGAAGTGCTGGACAAAGAGGCATATTATAATTCTATCGTCAATACCATCATTGAAATCCGCCGCGCGGAGAACTTCATCATCGCCCTTGCCGAACTGATCAAGCGGCTGGTCGTGGATCATCTTCATATTCTCGGCGATATTTATGACAGAGGACCGGGTCCCCATTTCATTATGGAGCGTCTCAGCGAGTATCATTCCCTGGATATCCAATGGGGCAATCATGACGTGGTGTGGATGGGAGCGGCGGCAGGACAGCAGGCCTGCATCGCAACTGTGATCCGCAACTGCATCCGATATAATAATCTGGATATACTGGAGGATGGATACGGGATCAACATGATCCCTCTGGCCACGTTCGCCATGGATGTATACAAAGACGATCCCTGCGCCGTTTTCGAGCTGAAGGGGAATTCCAATTACAGCGCCGCGGAGCAGGAACTCAGCCGCAAAATGCATAAGGCTATCTCCATCATCCAGTTCAAGCTGGAAGGAAAGCTTCTCCGCAGAAGAAAGGAATTCCACATGGAGGACCGCTGCCTTCTCCACAGGATCGATCCGAAAAAAGGAACGATTACTCTTCCGGACGGGAAGGAATATCCGCTTCTGGATACAAGTTTCCCGACGATAGACTGGAAGCATCCCTACGAGCTGAGTCCCGGCGAGAAGGATGTTATGGACCGTCTGGAATCCGCTTTCCGCAACTGTGAAAGGCTGCAGAAACATATCCGGCTGCTTCTGGATAAAGGCGGCCTTTATAAGATCTATAACGGCAATCTGCTTTTCCACGGCTGTATTCCCCTTAAAGAGGACGGAAGCCTGAAGGAAGTCCAGATCTACGGCAGGACCTGCAAGGGCAGAGAGCTGTACGATGTGCTGGAGGCTTATGTCCGCAGAGCGTTCTACGCCGTGGACAGCGAGGAACAGAGAAAAGGCAGAGATATCCTCTGGTATATCTGGGCGGCTCCCAATTCTCCGCTGTTCGGCAAAGATAAGATGACTACCTTCGAGAGATATTTCATCGAAGACAGGGAAACGCATAAGGAGAAAAAGGGCGCTTATTTCCGCCTTCTGGAGCGGGAGGATGTGGTGGATTCCATGCTTATGGAATTCGGACTGGATCCCCGGGAAAGCCATATCATCAACGGGCACGTCCCCGTCCATCAGGGCGAAGGCGAGAGTCCGGTGAAGTGCGGCGGCAAGGTGATCGTGATCGACGGAGGTTTCTGCAAGGCATATCAGAAAGTAACGGGGATCGCGGGATATACGCTGATCTATAATTCCTACGGCCTCCTTCTGGCGGCTCACGAACCGTTCACCTCAAAGGAAGCGGCGGTGTCGCAGGAAATCGATATCGCCTCCAACCAGGTCGCGGTGCGGTATACGACCCAGAGACGTCTTGTGGGGGATACGGATAACGGAAAAGCGCTGAAAGAACGTATCGAGGAGCTTACCAGACTTCTGGACGCGTACCGGAAAGGCCTCATCAAGGAGAAAAAATAAGGCTTTACTTATTATGGGGCGTTCTATATAATGGTGGGTGCAGCAAATGTCGAAATATTTATACTGAGATTACAGGATAAGGAGAGAACAGAACATGGGCGGAATTTTTGGCGTAGCATCAAAATCCAGCTGCGTGCTGGATCTGTTTTTCGGAATTGATTATCATTCCCATCTGGGAACCAGAAGAGGCGGAATGGCCGTATATGATTCTGCAAAAGGATTTGACAGAGCCATTCACAATATCGAGAATTCACCTTTCAGAACGAAATTCGACAGAGATGTATCGGAGCTTCAGGGCAATCTGGGAATCGGATGTATTTCCGACAATGAACCCCAGCCGCTGCTGGTAAGATCCCATCTTGGCAATTTTGCCATTACCACAGTGGGTAAGATCAATAACATGGAAGAGCTTGTGGCCCATTCATTTAAGAACGGCTGTACCCATTTCCTGGAAATGAGCGGCGGCAATGTGAATCCCACAGAGATGGTTGCCTCCCTGATCAATCAGAAAGGGACTATGGTGGAAGGTATCCGCTATGCCCAGGAGATGATCGACGGATCCATGAGTATGCTGATCCTGACGCCGAAGGGACTTGTGGCGGCCAGGGACCGTCTGGGTAGGACCCCGCTGATCGTCGGAAAGAAAGAAAACGCGCGCTGTGTTTCTTTTGAAAGCCATGCTTATATCAATCTGGGATACGAGGATGAGAAGGAACTTGGCCCCGGCGAGATCATTGCCGTGACGCCGGAAGGGATCGAGACTCTTCAGAAACCGGGAGACAAAATGCGTATATGTTCTTTCCTCTGGGTATACTATGGATATCCGACTTCCACCTACGAAGGCGTGAACGTTGAGGAAATGCGTTATAAATGCGGCGATATGCTGGCACAGAGGGATTTCGGCGAGGTTGAACCGGATATTGTGGCAGGCGTTCCGGATTCAGGAATCGCCCACGCCATCGGTTACGCCAACCGTTCCGGAGTACCCTTCGCAAGACCGTTTATCAAATATACGCCAACCTGGCCCAGATCCTTTATGCCCACCCAGCAGAGCCAGAGAAATCTGATCGCCAGAATGAAACTGATCCCTGTGCACAAGCTGATCAAGGATAAGAGCCTTCTGATGATCGACGATTCCATTGTCAGGGGAACCCAGCTTCGTGAGACCACAGAGTTTCTGTATAATAACGGCGCGAAGGAGGTTCATATCCGTCCCGCCTGCCCGCCGCTCCTGTACGGATGCAAATATCTGAATTTCTCACGGTCCAAATCCGAGATGGATCTGATCACAAGGAGAGTGATCGCGAAACGTGAGGGAGACAATGTCGACGAGAAAGTTCTGGCAGACTATGCCAATCCTGATTCAGACAATTATAAGGGAATGCTGGAGGATATCAGGAAAGAACTGAATTTCACTTCCCTGAAATATCATCGGCTTGACGATCTGACGGCATCCATTGATATTGAACCCTGCAAACTCTGCACATACTGCTGGAACGGAAAAGAATAAATAAAAAAGCAAAAGATACTGAGAGAACAGAGGTGAGGTTTTATGAGGAGAAGAGAAATACTGAAAATCCTGCTGAGCGTGCTGGTGGCGATCTTTATCATGGTAGCAGCCGCCGCGCTGCTGCTCGCAGGTTTTCGGAGCAGCGCCCGGGAGAAGCAGGAGAAAGAAGACGCTCTGGAAGCCCTGGAAAACGTACCGAGCGTGGCGCCTACCGCGGCGGTGACCGTGACGCCTTCTCCCACGCCTCGCCCGACGGCGACGCCGACCCCGGTTCCCACGCTGGTGGCCGCTTTTAATCCTGATGATTTCTGGGATTACTGGTACAGTACGGACGGGACGGCGACGGTTAACGTATATAATATCAGCCTGGATACAGTGTCGTTTACCTTTTATCAGACAGACCGTAACCAGACGCAGTCTGTATCTGCCGATATTACCGCGGAAGTTGCCGGAAACGCCGCAAGGTTCAGCTTTTCGGATTCCGCGGGGAATACTTCCGCAGGCAACCTGATCTTTGATAACGGACAGCTTTACCTTCGGATTGTTACAAACGAGCCGGTATCTTCCGTTTATCCCAGCGTGGACTGTATCATGAGCCGGGAACAGGTGCAGCTTGTGCCGGATCCCACGGCAACGCCGACTCCGGAGGTGACGCAGGCAGAGCAGCAGGTTCAGACGGATACGCAGACAGGGGAGTATTTCTTCCCGGACAGCAACAGCCGTTATCTGACAGATGAAGATCTCGCGCCGTACTCCTATGATCAGCTGGAACTGGCCAAGAATGAAATTTACGCCCGTCACGGACGGCAGTTTGTCACCCAGAGGATCGCGGATTATTTCAACAGCAAATCCTGGTATCAGGGTACTGTGGATCCGGATACCTTTGACGCGCAGCAGAGCTCCATTTTTAACGAATATGAAATGGCCAATATCATGAAGATCGATGAATGGATGGCGCAGATGGGCTGACAATGAAGCGTGAAATCTATAAATTCAAAAATCCCCGTTCTAAGGACGGGGATTTTTAAATTTATGTCTGATCAATAATATCGGAGGCTTTTAGAGCCTGGTCGATGATGTGCCGTACTTCCGGGCTGATGTTTGCGGTTTCGTCCAGGTGAAAAGGCGTGTTGTCCAGAAAAGAGATAGACAGTTCGTAAACATAATATTCGTCAGTTCTCTGTTCTTCGGCTATGCATTCGCCTTTGCTGCGCATCTCCCCGGTATCCTGTTCCCTTCCGGCGGTCATATCGGCCAGAGTGCCCAGAAGGATACAGAAATGTTCTTCGTCCCAGGCGGACAGGTACATGCATTTGCATAATCCCTTTGTGAAAAAGGGGTAGCTGCAGTAACAGTCGGTAAGTTCCTTGAAACGTGTCCGGTGGCCGGAATTTTCGAACATGTTGTTCTCGTCAAGTGCTTCAAAACATTTATCTTTCCATTTCATGCCCTTCTCCTCCCTGAAAAATCAAAGTGTATACGTTGATATACTAGAAATTATAATAGAAAAAACTGCATAACTCAATATATTTTTCAGATTTTACGCAGACTTTACGGGATTTGCGTGCGCAGAAACGGGCGAAATGTAATATTGCCTTTTGACATGGAATCGTCTATACTGTTTTACAGAAGCATTTCTTTATTTCGGAGTTCTCCGTATTATTTCCTATATAAAATTTAATTGTAGAATACCGTATATATCGGGGCGGATTTTGCAGAAAGGAGATTTATGTTTGCAAGCGTATTATCCGCTGTGATCCTGGGTATGGACGTCCATCCGGTTCAGGTGGAGGCGGATGTCAGCAGCGGACTGCCTTCTTTTACTATGGTGGGATTTCCATCCGCTCAGGTGAAAGAGGCACAGGACAGAGTGCGTACGGCTCTGAGGAATAATGAGATCCTGCTCCCGCCCAAGAGGATCACCGTGAATTTTTCCCCGGCGGATATCAAAAAAGAGGGAGCCGGATTTGATATGCCCGTGGCGGCGGCGGTACTTGCGGCGGCGGGAATTTTAAGCCCGGATCTTCTCAGGGGCGCCATGCTTGCCGGAGAACTAAGCCTGAACGGAGAGGTTCATCCGGTCCACGGAATCCTTCCTATAGTAATCAGGGCGAGGCAGGAGAACTGCCGGTTTTGTATGGTGCCGGAGGGCAATCTTCAGGAAGCCTCTCTTGTGCCGGATATGAAAGTGATCGGAGTCCGCAGTCTGAAAGAAATGATCCGGTATCTCAGGGAACCGGATGCATACACAGCAGAGGAAGCACCCGCGCCTGTCTGTACTGCGGAAATAATACCGGATTTCCGGGATATTCACGGGCAGAGAAGTCTGAAACGCGCAGTGGAGATCGCTGTAAGCGGTTTCCATAACATTCTGATGATCGGTCCGCCGGGAGCGGGAAAAACAATGGCGGCGAAGAGGATTCCGGGGATCATGCCGCCTTTGAGTTATGAGGAGAGCCTGGAACTGACGAAGATATACAGCGTTGCCGGTCTGCTCTCCAGACAGGATCCGCTGATCCGGAGCAGGCCTTTCAGAAACCCGCATCATACCAGCACTGCTTCGGCTTTGGCCGGAGGCGGGCGGAACCCGCGGCCGGGGGAGATTACTCTGGCGCACCGTGGCGTGCTGTTCCTGGACGAGATGCCGGAATTTTCCAGAAGAAGCCTGGAAATCCTCCGGCAGCCTCTGGAAGACCGGGTGATACGTATTTCCAGAATAAACGGGACATATGAGTTCCCCGCGGATTTTATCTTATGCGCGGCTATGAATCCGTGTCCCTGCGGTTATTATCCGGATATGAACCGATGCCGGTGTACGTCCGGGCAGATAACAGGATATCTGAATAAGATCAGCCAGCCCCTTCTTGACCGCCTTGATCTGTGCGCGGAAGCGGAACAGGTGGATTTTGCGGGAATGAGCCGGAGAACAGACGGGGAACCTTCAGAAGTCATCAGGCGGAGGGTAGAGGTCGTTCATGAGATCCAGAGAGAACGGTACAGAGGAGAAAACATACAGTTTAACGGAGAATTAAAAGGGGAACAGATAGAGCGTTTCTGCAGACTGGATTTTGGAAGCAGAGCTCTGATGCAGGCAGCTTTTGAACACGCGGCGTTCAGTCCGCGCTCATATCACCGTATTCTGAAAGTGGCCCGGACCATCGCGGATATGGACTTTTCACAGGAAATCCGTAAAGATCATGTGGGAGAAGCTTTATCCTACAGGGCGTTTGATAAAAAGTACTGGATCTGAAAAGAAATTATTCATAAAAAGATTTGCCGAGGTGTATTTATATGGAAAGAAAACAGGAGAAGATACGCTGCGTTACCGCTCTGGACGCGGAATATCCGGAGAAACTTAAAGATTACGGCGATATGCCGGGATGCCTCTATGTCAGGGGGAATCTTCCGGCGCCGGATCTGCCTTCTGTGGCTGTGGTAGGCGCGAGGATGTGCAGCCCTTACGGCCGGATCCAAGCTTTCCGCTATGCAAGGGTTTTAAGCGAGGCGGGCGTGCAGATCATCAGCGGACTTGCCTGGGGGATAGATTCCGAGGGGCACAAAGGCGCGCTGGAAGGCGGGACGTCTACATTCGCGGTGCTGGGAAATGGCGTGGACATCTGTTATCCGGCCGGAAACAGGGAACTGTATCAGAGGATCCTGCGCGGGGGCGGCGGAATCTGCAGCGAATATCCTTCCGGAACCAGGCCGCGGAAATATAATTTCCCCGCCAGAAACAGGATTATCAGTGGACTTGCGGATCTCGTGCTGATAATTGAAGCCAGAGAGAGAAGCGGTTCGCTGATCACCGCCCAGTGGGCGCTTGAGCAGGGGAAACCGGTTTTCGCCCTGCCGGGCCCTGTAGATGAAGCGCTGAGCCTGGGGTGCCACCGCCTGATCTACGATGGGGCGGGAATCGCCTATTCCCCGGAAATCCTTCTGGAGGAGCTGGGAATTAATTGTAAAAAGAACATAAAATCAGAGCAAAAAACAGAGTTAGGACTTGCAAGTGATTTAAAATTGGTGTATAGTTGTCTCGATTTACGACCAAAATCCACAGACCGCATAAGCTGTGAAACCGGATTTTCTCCGCAGAAGACAGCGAATATCCTGGTGGAGCTGAGTGTTCTGGGACTGGTCAGAGAGATTGGAAGACATTATTATGTGAAGTCCGGCGGCGTCGGCTGACAGGCGGATTTCCGTTTCCGAGAGTCTTGAATGAATTAGGAGAAGTAACATGGCAAAATATCTGGTGATCGTTGAGTCGCCTGCAAAGGTAAAGACCATTAAAAAATTTCTGGGAAGCAATTATGATGTGGAGGCCTCCAACGGACATGTAAGAGATTTCCCCAAGAGTCAGTTTGGAATCGATGTGGAGAATGATTTCGAACCGAAATATATTACGATCAGAGGAAAGGGAGAGCTTCTCGCAGGCCTTCGCAAAGCTGCGAAGAAAGCGGATAAAATTTATCTTGCGACCGACCCCGACCGGGAAGGAGAGGCTATTTCCTGGCATCTGATGCAGGCCCTTAAAGAAGATCCCGCCAAGATGAGGAGAATCACTTTTAATGAAATTACCAAGACTGCGGTCAAGAATTCCATTAAGCACCCGCGGGAACTGGATATGAACCTTGTAGACGCCCAGCAGGCCAGGAGAATGCTGGACCGTATGGTGGGATACAGCATCAGCCCGCTTCTCTGGGCAAAAGTAAAAAGAGGACTCAGCGCAGGGCGTGTGCAGTCGGCCGCTCTGAGGATCATCTGTGACCGGGAGGATGAGATTAATTCTTTTATTCCGGAGGAATACTGGAGCCTGGACGGTGAATTCAGAGTGCAGGGAGAGAAAAAACCTCTTCAGGCGAAGTTCTACGGAACAGACAGGAAGCTGAACATTCATAATAAGAAAGAAATGGATGAGCTCCTCGGTAAACTGGAAAACGCACAGTACGAGATCGTCGAAGTGAAGAAAGGCGAACGGGTCAAGAACGCGCCTCTTCCGTTTACAACCAGTACCCTGCAGCAGGAAGCGGCCAAGACACTGAATTTTTCCACACAGAAAACCATGCGCCTTGCCCAGCAGCTCTATGAAGGTATCGATATCAAGGGCAACGGGACTGTAGGTGTCATCACCTATCTCCGTACGGATTCCACCAGGATTTCCGAGGAAGCGGACGAGGCTGCGAGGACCTATATCGGCGGACAGTACGGAGACGCTTATGTCTCTGCCGGCGGCAAGACAACGAAGAAGGATCAGCGGATCCAGGACGCCCATGAGGCGATCAGGCCCACTGATATTACGAGAACGCCGGCCGCTTTAAAGGATTCTCTGTCCAGGGATCAGTTCCGGCTTTATCAGCTGATCTGGAAGCGCTTTACTGCCAGCAGGATGGCCGCCGCCCGTTACGAGACTACTTCCGTGAAGATAAAGGCGGGAGAATATATATTCACAGTGGCTGCTTCCAAGGTGGTCTTCGACGGCTTTATGTCTGTGTATATTCAGGATGAGGATAATAAGAAGAGCAACGTGCTCAGCCAGAGCCTTGAGACAGGAATGAAGCTTGAACTTCTGGAGCTGAAACCGGAGCAGCATTTTACGCAGCCACCGGCCCATTATACAGAGGCGTCTCTGGTAAAGGCGCTTGAGGAGCAGGGGATCGGACGTCCCAGTACCTATGCGCCCACCATCACTACCATCATCAGCCGCCGTTATGTTTCAAAAGAACAGAAGAATCTTTATGTGACGGAGCTGGGCGAGGTAGTGAACAACATTATGAAGCAGGCGTTTCCCAGTATTGTGGACGTACATTTTACCGCCATGATGGAAGGCCTTCTGGACTGTGTGGAGGCTGGGACCGTACAGTGGAAAACAGTTATCCGCAATTTCTATCCGGATCTGAAAAAAGACGTCGACGCGGCGGAAAAAGAACTTGAGAAAGTGGATATCCAGGATGAAGTGACCGATGTTGTCTGCGACGTATGCGGCCGGAATATGGTGATCAAGTACGGCCCGCACGGAAGATTCCTTGCCTGCCCGGGATTCCCGGAATGCAGAAACACAAAACCCTACTACGAAAAAATCGGAGTTTCCTGCCCGAAATGCGGAAAAGATATTGTGCTGAAGAAGACTCAGAAAGGGCGTAAATATTATGGATGCGAAAATAATCCTGAATGTGATTTTATGTCCTGGCAGAAACCGTCCGACAAAAAATGTCCCGTATGCGGCAGCTATATGGTAGAGAAGGGCAGCAAGCTTGTCTGCAGTGAAAAAACCTGCGGTTATGTGGAGCAGAAACCGAAACAGGAGGAAAACTGAACGAACATCATTTCATGCAGCAGTGTCAGAATTTATTATAACAAAACCGAGAAAAGAGAAATATTTTCAGAATAGGCATTAATAATCTAAAAATTGTAAAAATGTCTTGTATTTCTGAAAAAAAACGTGTACTATAAAAACATCAGGATGTTTGCATGAGAAAGAGGGAAAAGGAGGCCAAGATGAGCGTTCAGTTGTTAGACAAAACAAGAAAAATCAATAAACTTTTGCACAACAGCAGCTCCAGCAAAGTGGTATTTAACGATATCTGCCAGGTGCTGATGGAGACGCTGAGCTCCAATATTCTGGTGCTGAGCAAAAAGGGAAAAGTATTAGGAGTAAGTTTGTGCCCGGGTGTCGATGAAATAACTGAACTGATTGAGGATAAAGTTGGCGGACATGTAGATGCATTGTTGAATGAGCGTTTTTTAGGAGTCTTATCAACGAAAGAGAACGTGAATCTCCAGACACTTGGATTTGAACACGTTGACAGCAGATGCCAGGGAATCATCAATCCCATTGATATCGCAGGGGAACGCCTTGGGACATTGTTTATGTACCGTAATGACAAGCCGTACGACATTGAAGACATAATTGTCAGTGAATACGGCACAACAGTTGTGGGACTGGAGATGATGCGCGCTGTCCATGAGGAAAACGCGGAAGAAGACAGAAAACAGCAGGTTGTAAAATCTGCATTTAATACATTATCATTCTCTGAGCTTGAAGCAATCATCCATATTTTTGACGAGCTGGACGGCGAAGAGGGAATCCTCGTTGCCAGCAAGATCGCGGACCGTGTGGGAATCACCAGATCTGTGATCGTAAACGCCCTTCGTAAATTCGAGAGCGCCGGAGTGATCGAATCCCGTTCTTCCGGTATGAAAGGAACATATATCAAAGTGCTGAATGAAGTGATCTTTGACGAGCTGGAGGAGATCAAGGCACAGAGGAACAAGAAAGCCTGAAATATAAGAGGTAAGCGGACGCCCTTCTCATTCTGAGAGGGGCGTTTTTATATAGAAATGTTCAGGATATAAAAGATCACAACTCTCAAAGAAAATCTCTGAAAAATAAAAAAGTGAGAAAACATGAGATTAATTAAGAATAAAAGAGATAATAATATATTAAATGCAAATATATGTGAATGGAAAGAGTTGCAGAATTGCAGGTAATTCAATAATATAAGGACAGTGATTAGCACTCAGGCTAAATGAGTGCTAGCAAAAACAGCAAGGCAGTAATAAAGGAGGAAATAGATCATGACATTAGTACCATTAGGTGACAGAATCGTATTAAAACAGCTGGAAGCAGAAGAGACTACAAAATCCGGTATCGTTCTTCCGGGCCAGGCACAGGAGAAGCCGCAGCAGGCGGAAGTTATCGCGGTAGGCCCCGGCGGACTGGTTGACGGCAAGGAAGTCAAGATGGAAGTTGCAGTAGGCGATAAGGTTATTTATTCCAAGTACGCCGGCACCGAAGTCAAGATGGACGATACAGAATACATCATCGTGAAACAGAGCGATGTTCTGGCAATCGTGAAATAATTTATCCGGCGTTTTTTAATCTAATATTATAAATCAGAATTCATACAGGAGGCATGATTATCATGGCAAAGGAAATTAAATTTGGCGCAGAAGCAAGAGCGGCGCTGGAAAACGGCGTGAACCAGCTTGCTGATACAGTAAGGGTAACTCTGGGACCGAAAGGAAGAAACGTTGTTCTTGACAAATCTTTCGGCGCTCCGCTGATCACCAACGACGGCGTAACTATCGCAAAAGAAATCGAACTGAAGGATCCCTTCGAAAATATGGGCGCGCAGCTGATCAAAGAAGTTGCATCCAAGACCAACGACGTTGCAGGCGACGGTACCACAACAGCTACTGTTCTTGCACAGGCTATGGTTCACGAAGGAATGAGGAACCTGGCTGCAGGCGCGAACCCCATCATCCTGAGAAAAGGTATGAAGAAGGCTACCGACGAAGCAGTTAAGGCTATCCAGGAAATGAGCCAGAAGATCAGCGGCAAGAAACAGATCGCGAACGTTGCCGCAATCTCCGCAAGCGATGAGAAGGTTGGAGAACTGGTTGCAGACGCTATGGAGAAAGTTTCCAACGACGGCGTTATCACAGTTGAGGAATCCAAGACCATGCATACAGAGCTGGATCTGGTAGAAGGTATGCAGTTTGACCGCGGATACATTTCCGCTTACATGTCCACAGACATGGAAAAAATGGAAGCAAATCTGGAAGATCCCTACATCCTGATCACTGACAAGAAGATCAGCAACATTCAGGAACTGCTTCCGCTTCTGGAGCAGATCGTTCAGGCAGGAGCAAAACTTCTCATCATCGCAGAAGACGTAGAAGGCGAAGCTCTTACAACCCTGATCGTAAACAAATTAAGAGGTACATTCCAGGTAGTAGCTGTTAAGGCTCCGGGATATGGCGACAGAAGAAAAGAAATGCTTCAGGATATCGCGATCCTTACAGGCGGCCAGGTGATCTCCGAAGAACTGGGACTGGATCTTAAAGACGCCACCATGGCGCAGCTTGGACGCGCGAAATCTGTAAAAGTTGCAAAAGAATCTACAGTGATCGTAGACGGATGCGGCAACAAAGACGACATTGCAAACCGTGTCGCTCAGATCCGCGGACAGATCGAAGAGACAAAATCTGATTTCGACAGAGAGAAATTACAGGAAAGACTTGCGAAACTGGCAGGCGGCGTAGCGGTTATCCGTGTGGGCGCAGCTACCGAGACTGAGATGAAAGAAGCGAAACTCCGTCTTGAGGACGCTCTGGCAGCTACAAGAGCGGCAGTTGAGGAAGGTATCATCGCAGGCGGCGGATCCGCTTATATCCACGCATCCAAGAAGGTTGCAGAACTGGCAGCCACTCTGGAAGGCGATGAGAAGACAGGCGCCAACATCATTCTGAAAGCGCTGGAAGCTCCGCTGTTCCGTATCGCTGCAAACGCAGGACTGGAAGGCTCTGTGATCATCAATAAAGTAAGAGAGTCCGAGCCGGGCATCGGTTTCGACGCTCTGAAAGAGCAGTATGTAAATATGGTTGGAGAGGGCATCCTGGATCCCGCGAAGGTTACAAGAAGCGCTCTGCAGAACGCGACAAGCGTTGCATCTACCCTGCTGACAACAGAATCCGTTGTGGCAAACATCAAGGAAGAGACACCTGCAATGCCGGCCGGCGGCCAGGGAATGGGCATGATGTAATTAATTGTAAAATCAGGAACCGGCGTCATAGACGCTGGTTCCTTTTTGTGTTACAATGAGAGAAATAACGGTAAGGAGAGTGACATATGAGTGATCTGTATTCTGAATGTCTGGTAAAAAAAGAGGCCACATCAAAAGATGCGGCAGTGAAATACGGCCTGATCGCGCTGATCGTGCTTTTTGTGGCGGCGGGCCTTTTTCTGCTTCCCATCCTTCTGATCGGTGCGGTAGCTCTTGGAGTGGCGGCGTATTTTATTATTCCGGGGACAGATCTGGAATATGAGTATCTGTTTGTAAACGGAGAGCTGGATATCGACAAGATCATGGCGAAGTCCAAAAGAAAAAAAGCCAGGACAGTAAATCTTGCGGAAGCGGATATCATTGCTCCGCTGAATTCCCACCGGCTGGATTATTACAACGGAAACAGCCAGCTGAAAGTTTACGATTATTCCTCCGGGAATCCGGATCATAAACGGTTCGCGGCCATCATCCGTGAAGAGGGACAGACCTGCAAGCTGATTTTTGAACCGGATGAGATTATGGCAAATGCAATAAAAAAATCATCTCCGGGCAAGGTTTTTTTGGATTGACATGTGGTATCTTTTTTGCTACACTATGGAACAAACTCAAAATCAAATAAAACACACACATACAAGGGAGGAAATGCAATGGGTACTATTATCGGTGAAGGCATTACGTTTGACGACGTGCTGTTAGTTCCGGCGTATTCAAACGTGATTCCGAATCAGGTAGACGTTACGACTTATTTGACAAAAAAGGTGAAGCTGAACATTCCGCTTATGAGCGCGGGTATGGATACCGTTACCGAGCATCGTATGGCCATCGCCATGGCAAGACAGGGCGGTATCGGAATCATTCACAAGAACATGTCTATTGAAGCTCAGGCAGATGAGGTCGATAAGGTTAAGCGTTCCGAGAACGGAGTCATTACAGATCCGTTTTTCCTGTCTGCGGAGCATACCCTGAAGGATGCCAACGATCTGATGGCAAAATACCGTATTTCCGGCGTTCCGATCACTGAGGGCCGCAAGCTTGTCGGAATCATTACCAACCGTGACCTGAAATTCGAAACCGATTTCACAAGAAAGATCGGAGAATGTATGACTTCCGAAGGTCTGATCACCGCAAAAGAAGGGATCACACTGGAAGAGGCGAAGAAAATTCTTGCAAAATCCCGTAAAGAGAAATTACCCATTGTAGATGACGATTTTAACTTAAAAGGCCTGATCACGATCAAGGATATTGAGAAACAGATCAAATATCCTCTGGCTGCAAAAGACGCTCAGGGCCGCCTGCTCTGCGGAGCCGCTGTAGGAATCACAGCCAATGTGCTCGCCCGTGTTGACGCGCTTGTGAAAGCCAATGTAGACGTGATCGTGATCGATTCCGCTCACGGACATTCCGAGAATATCCTGAAGGCAGTCCGCGAGATCAAGGAAGCATATCCGGAACTTCAGGTTATCGCCGGAAACGTGGCTACAGGAGCCGCTACCAAGGCGCTGATCGAAGCAGGCGTAGACGCTGTGAAGGTAGGTATCGGACCCGGTTCCATCTGTACCACCCGTGTGGTTGCAGGTATCGGCGTGCCGCAGATCACAGCAGTTATGGACTGCTATGACGTTGCCAGCCGGTATGGAATCCCGATCATCGCCGACGGCGGAATCAAGTATTCCGGAGATATCACCAAGGCTATCGCTGCAGGCGCCGATGTCTGCATGATGGGAAGCATCTTCGCAGGATGCGATGAGAGCCCGGGAACATTCGAGCTGTACCAGGGACGTAAATATAAGGTTTACCGCGGTATGGGATCCATTGCGGCAATGGAGAACGGAAGCAAGGACCGTTACTTCCAGGAAGACGCCAAGAAGCTTGTTCCGGAAGGCGTGGAAGGCCGCGTGGCATACAAGGGCCATGTGGAGGATACCGTATTCCAGCTGATCGGCGGACTTCGTTCCGGTATGGGTTACTGCGGAGCGGAAAACATCGAGAAGCTGAAAACAACAGGCAAATTCGTGAAGATTTCCGCGGCTGCGCTGAGAGAGTCCCATCCTCATGATATCCACATCACCAAAGAGGCTCCGAACTACAGTGTGGATGAATAAACCTTCGGACAGCTGTTTGTAAGGGAAATCAGACGAAAGGGTTTCAGCCCCTTGAAAATCCAAGAAAAGTATTATATTATGATAGTAACGACTGCATGACTGGCGGAAGTAGGATCACCTACAGGGAGTGCAGTAAGTGAGAGCCGACCGCCTGGGCAGCCTGGAGACAGACTACCCAGGCATTTTTTGTACCGGAAAAGGAGAATGATTATGGAAATGTTATCACTGGAAAAAGAACTGAGCAATAATTCCTATCCCGGAAGAGGGATTATTCTCGGCCGTTCCGCAAACGGAACGAAGGCTGTCGCCGCTTATTTCATTATGGGCAGAAGCGAGAACAGCAGAAACAGGATTTTTGTTACCGACGGCGAGGGAATCCGTACGGAGGCCTTTGATCCGTCCAAACTGACGGATCCCAGCCTGATCATTTACGCGCCGGTGCGCGTTCTGGGAAATAAGACGATCGTTACCAACGGCGATCAGACAGATACCATCTATGAGGGCATGGACAGACAGCTGACTTTCGAGCAGGCTCTGAGAAGCCGTGAGTTCGAGCCGGATGCGCCCAATTATACCCCCAGGATTTCCGGTATCATGCATATCGAACAGGGAAACTACAGCTACGCCATGTCCATCCTGAAGAGCGACAACGGCAGGCCGGATTCCTGTCTCCGCTATACTTTTGCATACAAGAACCCCATTGCGGGAGAGGGACGTTTTATCCATACTTATATGGGAGACGGCAATCCGCTTCCGAGTTTCGAGGGTGAGCCGAAGCTGGTAAGTATTCCGGACGACATGGAGGAGTTCACAGCCCTGCTCTGGAACAATCTCAATGAAGACAACAAGGTTTCCCTCTTTGTGCGCTATATCGATATTGCCACGGGAACCTATGAGACCACGATCGTGAACAAGAATCAGTAAGAAACATTTAAAGCCGGTAATAAACAGAATGATCTGAATATCAGGAGGTCTTAAACAATGAACGAATTACAGTTAAAATACGGATGCAACCCCAATCAGAAACCGTCAAGGATCTATATGGGAGACGGAAGCGAGCTTCCCATCAAAGTCCTTTCAGGGAAACCCGGATATATCAACTTCCTGGACGCGTTTAACGGATGGCAGCTCGTGCGTGATCTGAAAAAAGCCACAGGCCTTCCCGCTGCCACATCTTTCAAACACGTGTCTCCGGCAGGAGCTTCCGTCGGTCTTCCTCTTACCGAAACACTGGCGAAGATTTACTGGGTTGACGATATGAACTGGAGAGAATTTTCTCCCATTGCCTGCGCGTACGCAAGAGCGAGAGGCGCCGACCGTATGTCTTCTTTCGGTGATTTTATTTCTCTTTCGGATACCTGTGACAGGGACACGGCTCTTCTGATCAAGAGAGAGGTTTCCGACGGCGTGATCGCGCCGGGATATACGGAGGAAGCCCTGGAGATCCTGAAACAGAAGAAAAAAGGCAACTACAATATCATCCAGATCGATCCGGACTTCGTACCCGCTCCCCTGGAACATAAGGAAGTGTTCGGCGTTACTTTCGAGCAGGGAAGGCAGGAGCTGGTCATCGACGACGCCCTGATCTCCAACATTGTTACCGAGAACAAAGAACTCAGTGAAGAGGCGAAGAGAGATATGAAGATTTCCCTCATCGTCCTGAAATATACACAGTCCAATTCCGTATGCTATGTAAAGGACGGACAGGCCATCGGCGTTGGCGCAGGACAGCAGTCCCGCGTTCACTGCACAAGACTGGCGGGCCAGAAAGCTGACAACTGGTTCCTCCGTCAGTGCCCGAAGGTGATGAACCTTCCCTTCCGTGAAGAGATCAGCCGTGCGGAGAGAGACAACGCGATTGATGTATATATCGGCGAGGAATATATGGACGTCCTGGCGGACGGCGCATGGGAGAAGATCTTTACCGAGAAGCCGGAAGTGTTCACAAGAGAAGAGAAACGCGCATGGCTTGACAGCCTTACAGATGTGACTCTCGGCTCTGACGCCTTCTTCCCGTTCAGCGACAATATTGAGAGAGCCCATAAGAGCGGCGTGAAGTATGTGGCTGAACCGGGCGGCTCTGTGCGCGACGACGCAGTGATCGAGACCTGCAATAAATATGGAATGGTGATGGCCTTCACAGGAATCCGCCTGTTCCATCACTGATGCCGGCCGGGACCCGTCATCGGGATATGCGAAAGGGTTCTGAATGAAAAAATGAAATAATGTAAACAGGCTCCGGTTCTTTCCTGAAACACGGGTTCAGGGATGCGCCGGAGCCTGTTTGCGTTATATGAAATCAGCCCTTTGTCGACCGTATTGTCCCCTTGTACACTGACGCTATGTTCAGTGGACGAAACCAGAGCTTTTCCCGTACAACAAAAAAACCAGGACGATATGTCCTGGTCTGAAGAGCGATAGACGGGGCTCGAACCCGCGGTCTCGACCTTGGCAAGGTCGCGCGTTACCAACTACGCCACTATCGCATGTGCTTTCGGAAAGATTATTTCCTCAGCGACAAAACATACTATACCATAGAGTGTAACGCTTGTCAAATGATTTTTGCGGATTTTTTAAATTTTTTTAAAAATGGTTTTAATCTGTCCCGGGGTGATAATAGCGAAGCACATGTTCGGGATATTTCTGATCGCCGTAGTCCCAGGGACCGGCTGCGGAGTATAAAGGATCGTCTTCGGCCCGGGGAGTTTCGCCGCTTGCCATCCGGGCGAAATCTTCGGAGGTCTTTTCAGACCAGGAAGTGATGCCGTTTTCTTCCAGATAGGAAAAGTATACGTCGGCGCCGAAATTATATCCCTGAAGCGCCATTTCTATGCGCCCGATGTCAGTCGGACTCTTTACCCCGGCCTTTTCCATGGAATATTTCAGTTCCTGGATTCCGCATTCAATCGAATAATCCACGTCCGTGATTCCGCCGGGGACCTGTGGATAACGGGTATTGTAAGCTCCCTCGGAGGACTGGAGGACATCCGGCCCGTTTCCGGAGCTTTCCTGCATCATCAGAGCCAGGATCAGATCCACATAATCGGACATGCCGTATTTCGCCGCCGCCTCCTTAACATCGGGGCGGAAGGATTCGCAGGCGGCGTTTACGGTAAGTACTTCCGGCGACCGGTCAGAGCGCATGACCGCGAAAAAGATCAGTACGGCGGCAAGAAGGCACACGGGCAGAAAGATCAGCAGAAGCTTCTGCCGGGCAACCTGCTGTTCCCGGAGAAAACGGCGGTGTTCCCTGAGCTGTTCTGTATGAAATTGTTTCTCTGTGTCTGCATTTATCTTCTGTATATCCATGGCTTTATTGTACATGGAAAGCTCCTTTTTGAAAATAAAGATTTTCTTAATTTTTTTCCTGAAATCTGAAAAAACAGTGAACAATCTCCGGGGAGTTCACAAAAAGAATCCAGTATGCTATGATAGAGGCGTCATCAAATGAAGAGAAGCGTAATAAAGAAAGAGGTGACGCAGGCATGAAATATAGATTTGGCCTGTTTCTAACATGCGCGGTGTTTTGGCTGTGCGGGAGCAGGGTCTATGGAGCTGTGACAGATTATGAGACTGTCGTGCAGAGCGCTGAGGAAGAAGGACGTCCTCTGCAGACTTTTTCCACAGAAGACGGAAGCGGCGGCACAGTAACTGTGGCTGCCTGTAATGATACCGTATATGTAACTGCAAAGACGGCGGAGATCTATGCAGTGCCCGGACAGAGCGGGACAGAGACGGCATCCCTGGTCCTTGGAGACGAGGTGAAGCGCACCGGCGTATGTGACAACGGATGGAGCAAGGTCTCTTTTCAGAAAGACGGAGCCGCAATCAACGGATATATGCAGAATCAGATGCTCAGCACGGATATTCAGATCCAGCCGGCAGACGAGGAGGTTGAGGTTAAGACAGACAGCAGCATTCTCGATTTTCCGGGAAGGAAGGACGGGGAAGTTGTGGGCGAGGTGCTGGAGCTCGACGAAGTGAAACGTACCGGTACGGTGAACGAGGTGTGGAGCCGTATTGAATTCCTGGACGGAAACGGCGCTGCCCGGACCGGATATATCCCCACGAGCTGTCTTGATCTTCCGGAAACCGTGCAGACAGATTCCATCGACGAGGAACTGAATGCAGGCACTCTCCATGAAGGGAGCGGCGAGGGCGTGTTCGCGGACGCTCTGGAGGCCGGCGGTTCTGTGACGGAGGAGAACGGCGTACAGGTGGGAACGCCTGTGGCGGCATCCTCGGACGCGAATCTGAAACCGCTGGGTACTTTCCGGATCACTCATTACTGTCCCTGCAGTATCTGCTGCGGTCCCTGGGCGAACGGCATTACATCCACCGGCGTGACGGCAACTACCAATCACACTATTGCGGTGGATCCCACCCAGATCCCTTACGGCAGCCAGGTTGTGATCAATGGCCAGGTATATGTGGCCGAGGACTGCGGAGGCGCCATTAAGACAAACTGTATCGATATTTATGTGGCGACCCATGCAGAGGGAGAAGCCAAAGGCGTATACTATACTGACGTTTATTTGATCCAGTGACAGACAGGAAAAGACCGCAAATAAAAAAGGAGCGCAGATTTCCCGATAAAGGAATCTGCGCTCTTTTTACCTGCAGCGACTGTTCGGAGTCATCATTCCCGCAGGCGGGTTTTCAGTTCAGATCATGCATTCTCCAGCGCTTTTGCGAGATCGGCAAGGATATCGTCAATGTGCTCGATTCCCACGGACAGACGGATCATTCCCGGGGAAACGCCGGCCTCAACAAGCTGCTCGTCGTTCATCTGGCGGTGCGTATGGCTTGCCGGATGCAGGACCATGGTCTTGGAAGCGGCAACGTGGGTGGCGATGTTGGCCATATCCAGGCTGTCCATAAAACGTACGGCTGCGTCGCGTCCGCCTTTCAGTTCAAAAGAGATAACTCCGCAGGAACCGTTGGGAAGATATTTCTTCGCCAGCTCGTGATATCTGTCGCCCGGAAGGCCGGGATAGATCACTCTGGATACCTTCGGATGAGCCGCAAGGAATTCGGCTGTCTTCTGAGCGTTGCTGCAGTGGCGCTCCACACGGAGAGGAAGCGTCTCCAGCCCGATATTCAGAAGGAAACAGTTCATGGGAGAGGGAACAGCCCCCAGGTCTCTCATAAGCTGGGAGGTCGCTTTGGTGATGTAGGCTTTTTTGCCGAACTGTTTTGTGTAAATAATGCCGTGATAGGATTCGTCCGGCTCTGTGAGCCCGTGGTATTTATGCCCGTAAGCGTCCCAGTCGAAATTGCCGCTGTCAACAATGGCGCCGCCTACCTGAATGGCGTGGCCGTCCATGTATTTGGTTGTAGAATGGGTAACGATATCCGCGCCCCACTCAAAAGGCCGGCAGTTCACCGGAGTGGCGAAAGTGTTGTCCATGATCAGCGGAACGCCGTGTTCATGAGCCACCCTGGCGTATTTCTCAATGTCAAGAACAACAAGGGCGGGATTGGCAATGGTTTCTGCGAAAAGGACCTTTGTGTTGGGGCGGAAAGCCGCGGCGATCTCCTCCGGGGAGGAATCCGTATCCACAAAAGTACATTCGATTCCAAGTTTCTGAAGTGTTACGGCAAGAAGATTAAAGGTTCCGCCGTAAATAGTGGAAGCGGCCACCACATGGTCTCCGGCTTCGCAGATGTTGAAAACGGCATAGAAATTGGCAGCCTGTCCGGAAGAAGTAAGAAGGGCGGCGACGCCTCCCTCCAGAGCTGCGATCTTGGCCGCTACAGCGTCGTTGGTGGGATTCTGCAGGCGGGTATAAAAATATCCGTCTGCTTTCAGATCAAAAAGCTGTCCCATTTCGTCGGTGGTATCATATTTAAAGGTGGTACTCTGATAAATGGGGAGGGCGCAGGGCTCTCCTTTGGAAGGCGTATAGCCTGCGTGAAGACATTTGGTTTCCAGTTTCGCGTCGTTGATGTTCATATTCAGGTCCTTCTTTCTTGTATTAATCAGTTTATATCCTCCCTTTTCGGCGGGGGTCTGTCCTTCGTATTATCGTGCCATCAGGTAGATCTTCTCGATGTCCTTCATATTCAGCTGTTTGAAAACACCGATGGTACGGGTGTCTTCGAAGCTGCACCGGAAAGCCAGATCGTGGATCTCTTTTTCATCCAGATCCAGGCCCAGTTCATGAAGGCTGACAGGCATTTTTATGGAACGGAAGAAATCCTCCATCGCTTCGATTCCCGCAAGGGCTGTGCTTTCAAAATCAGAAAAGCAGGGGATATCAAATACGTTGGTGGCAAATTGGGCGAAACGCTCAGGATTCTCTTTATACACATAACGTGCCCAGCTTCCCCATATCGCGGCAAGCCCGGCTCCGTGAGCCACGTCGTAAAGTCCTCCCAGTTCGTGCTGGAGCTGGTGGCACGCCCAGTCGCCTCCACCTGTTCCGCAGCCGGTAAGTCCGTTGTGGGACAGACTGCCCGCCCACATAACCTCTGCCCTGGCGTTATAGTTCCCCGGTTCCTTCATAAGGATACGGGCGTTGTAGATGACCGTCTGCATCAGGGATTCGCTGATGCTGTCTGTGACCTCCATGGTCTCAATATTGACAAAATACCGCTCCATTGTGTGCATCAGGATATCCACGCATCCGCTTTCCGTCTGATACTGGGGAAGCGTGTAGGTGAGCCGGGGATTCAGAAGAGCGAACCGGGGACGGCAGAGATCGCTCTTGACGCTTCCGCGTTTCAGCCAGCCGTCTTCATTGGTGATCACACAGGAGTTGCTCATTTCGCTTCCGGACGCCGCGATGGTAGGTATGGCGGCGACAGGGAGACAGGCGGCAGGAGTTTCTGTTTTCAGGAAGAAGTTCCATACATCTGTCCAGGGATTTGCCACGCCGTAACCGATCGCCTTGGCGGAGTCGATAACGCTTCCGCCGCCCACAGCGAGAATGAAATCCACACCTTCGTTCCTGCACAGTTCGATCCCTTCGCGGACTTTGCTCAGGCGGGGATTCGCAACAACGCCTCCCAGTGTGACGAAGTCCACGCCGGCTTCGGTGAGACTGGTCCTGATCTCGTCCAGAAGCCCGGAGGAAACCGCGTGGCCGCTTCCATAGTGGATGAGCGCTTTGCGGCACCCCGCTTCTTTCAGAAGCGCGCCGGCCTGCATATGAGTGTCCTTGCCGAAGATCACCTTTGTAGGCGTATAGTATTCAAAATTTCTCATGCTGATCTGCTCCTTATTTAATCACGAAAAAAACTTCTCTTCTATATTAAAGCAAATATCGTGGGATTAGTCAAAAAAATTTTGAAAATCAGAACGAAAACAGGAAAAAAATCATAATTTTGGAAAGAAAATTTTTGAGGGACGGACAAATGTCTTTTTCTCGTTGACAGAAGGGGCGGAATCGGGTATAATCAGCTTTAGATTTCTTTTCAGATAATAAAGAATGAAAATGTGGTTTACAAGGAGGATGAAGGATGTATTCATTAGAGGAAATCGAGAAGGTGGACAGTGAAATCGCCGATCTGATCAGGGCCGAAGTACAGCGCCAGAATTCCCATATCGAGCTGATCGCTTCCGAGAACTGGGTGAGCAAGGCGGTGATGGCGGCCATGGGAAGCCCTCTTACCAATAAATATGCAGAAGGTTATCCGGGAAAGAGATTTTACGGCGGCTGCGTCTGTGTGGACGAAGTGGAGCAGCTTGCCATTGACCGGGCGAAAGAACTGTTCGGCTGTGAGTATGCCAATGTGCAGCCCCATTCCGGAGCGCAGGCCAATATGGCGGTATTCTTCGCCATGCTGAAACCGGGGGATACGGTGATGGGCATGAACCTGGCCCATGGAGGACATCTGACACACGGAAGCCCGGCCAACCTTTCCGGCGCTTATTTTAACGTGGTTTCCTACGGCGTGAACGACGACGGCGTGATCGATTACGAAGAAGTCCGCAGGATCGCCCTGGAGAATCATCCGAAGCTGATCGTTGCAGGCGCCAGCGCCTATGCCCGCGTTATCGACTTCAGGAAATTCCGTGAGATCGCGGATGAAGCGGGCGCGTATCTGATGGTGGATATGGCCCATATCGCCGGCCTGGTGGCGGCGGGAATGCATCCGAGCCCCATACCGTACGCGGACGTGGTGACGACCACCACCCACAAGACCCTCCGCGGACCGAGAGGCGGACTGATCTTAAGCAGCGCGGAAAACGCGAAGAAATTTAACTTTAACAAGGCGGTGTTCCCGGGAATCCAGGGCGGCCCCCTTATGCATGTGATCGCTTCCAAAGCGGTATGCTTCAAAGAAGCCCTGCAGCCGGAGTTCAAAGAGTACGCCCGCCTGGTAGTGGAGAACGCACAGGCGCTTTGCAAAGGCCTCCAGAAGAGAGGCGTGGATATCGTCTCCGGAGGAACGGACAATCATCTGATGCTGGTAGATCTGAAGAACCTTGGCGTTACCGGCAAGGAGATGGAGAACCTCCTTGACGAGGTAAATATCACCTGTAATAAAAATACCATTCCCAACGATCCCCAGTCGCCCTTCGTGACCAGCGGCGTGCGTCTGGGAACTCCGGCGGTTACATCCAGAGGAATGCAGCCAGAGGACATGGATACGATTGCGGAAGCGATTTCCCTGATGCTGAAAAGCCGCGACAATACAGAGCAGGCAAAAGCTCTTGTTAAGACGCTGACAGACAAATATCCTCTTGTTGGATAAGGCGATCTGTGGTATAATATAACAAGCAGTTTGGAGCAAAGGCGCTCTGCATTTTGCAGAGTGCCTTTCCTTTTAAACAAATCAAAACTGAAGGAGGAGAGGAAAGATGAGTGACAAAAAGAAACATGGAGGAGCCCTTCTGGGAGCGGCGTTTCTGATGGCTACTTCCGCTATAGGGCCCGGATTTCTTACTCAGACATCAAAATTCACCAGTGATTACCAGGCAAGCTTCGGCTTCGTAATCCTCGTTTCCATCATTCTGTCCGCCGTGGCGCAGATGAATATCTGGAGGGTACTCTGTACGTCGGGACTCCGCGGCCAGGATGTCGCCAATAAGGTGCTTCCGGGACTTGGATATCTGCTGGCGTTCATGATCGTTCTCGGCGGTCTTGTGTTCAACATCGGAAACGTGGGAGGATGCGCCCTGGGCTTCAATACCCTTCTGGGAATCCCCAACAGTGTGGGTTATATCCTTTCAGGTATCTGCGCGATCCTGGTATTCCTGTCCAAGAATGCGGGAAGCGTAATGGACAGACTGACGAAGATCCTCGGCGCCATCATGATCGTGGTGATCTTCATTGTGATCCTGGTAGTACAGCCGCCGGTAGGCTCTGCTCTGAAGAATACTTTTGTTCCGGACGCAGGCGTTACCAATCTTTTCCCGGCTATCATCACACTGCTCGGAGGAACCGTGGGCGGTTATATCACCTTCGCGGGAGCTCACCGTCTGATCGACGCGGGTATTACCGGTGAGGAGAACTTAAAGCAGATCAACAAGAGCTCTGTCATGGGTATCGGAATCGCAACCATCGTGCGTGTATTCCTGTTCCTGGCAGTTCTTGGCGTAGTAGTCAAGGGAGCTACTCTGGATGCAGCCAACCCGGCAGCAGACGCGTTCCGTCAGGGCGCCGGAGAGATCGGATACAGATTCGCGGGACTGGTACTTCTCTGCGCGGCAGTGACTTCTATCGTAGGAGCAGCCTATACATCTGTTTCCTTCCTGAAGACGTTCCATCCGGCGATCGCCAAGAATGAGAACTGGATCACCATCGGATTTATCGTAGTATCCACCCTGATCATGCTGTTCCTGGGTAATCCGGCGACTCTGCTGGTTCTTGCCGGTGCAGTAAACGGTCTGATCCTTCCCATCTCTCTGGGAATCTGTCTGATCGCTGCGAAGAAAAAATCTATCATGGGTGCGAACTATCATCATCCTACATGGCTCCTTGTACTGGGAATTATCGTTGTAATCCTTTCCGCTTATCTGGGAATTACAACTTTCGTATCCAATCTGGGAAGCCTGTTCTAAACACTGAGACAGCAAAAGGTGTGATCCCGGAAGGATCGCACCTTTTTGTGCCAATCGGACAACGGAAGACTTTTTTCTGTCCGGTGGATTTATAAAATTATGATAACAGTGGGGTGACAAGAAAGATTATGCAGAAAATCAGAATTTTAACAGCAGGGGATTCTTCTCTTCTGATCGAATTCGGCAAAGAGATCTGCCCGGAGACGAACCGGAAGATCTCCGCGACTGTTCAGCTTATGAGAGAACAGCACATAGAGGGAGTTGTGGATGTGATCCCCGCTTTCTGTTCTCTTCTCATCAATTATGATCCCCGTGTGATCTCCTACAAAGAGATCCGGAAACGTATGCAGGCGCTTCTGAAGGTGGACGCCAAAGCCGGAGAACAGAGGAAGAGAGTTTTCGAGATCCCGGTATGCTACGGCGGAGAATACGGGCCGGATATCGCCAATATCGCGGAGCATGCGGGACTTTCGGAGGAGGAAGTGATCCAGATCCATTCCTCCAGAGATTATCTTATTTATATGCTGGGATTCCTTCCGGGATTCACCTATCTGGGAGGCCTCGACGAGAGGATCCATACGCCGCGTCTGGCCAATCCAAGGCTCAAGATCAACGCGGGAAGCGTGGGGATCGCCGGCTCACAGACAGGGATCTATCCGCTGGATTCTCCGGGAGGCTGGCAGCTGATGGGAATGACGCCGGTGAAAACCTACGATCCCAACAGAGAGGTGCCGATCCTGGTGGAGGCCGGAGATTATATCCGCTTTGTTCCGGTGGACGAGGCGGAATTCAAACGTATTAAAGAAGCGGTGGACCGCGGGGAATATCAGTGTGTAGTCCACGAAGGAGAGGTGTAAAATGGGAATTCGTATACTCAAGGGCGGAATGTACACGACGGTTCAGGACCTTGGACGGACAGGATATCAGAGCCAGGGTTTCCCTGTCGCCGGAGTGATGGACGTACGCTCCTTTAAAATAGCCAATCTTCTTCTGGACAATCCGGAAAACGAAGCGGTTCTGGAATTTACCCTGATCGGGCCTACACTGGAATTCACATCCGCTACGATCGTTGCCATCACAGGAGGAGATTTTCAGCCGGAAGTCAACGGGGAACCGGCGCCGATGTACACTGCTCTTTATATGAACAAGGGAGATATCCTGAAATTCAAAAGCGCGAGAACGGGAAGCAGAGGCTACATCGCTTTCTCCAGTTATCTGGATATCCCGGTGGTCATGGGAAGCCGCTGCACCAATACGAAGAGCGGTATCGGCGGTTTTAAGGGCAGGAAGCTGCAGGCCGGGGATTACATCAATTTCCGCATTAAGAGACGGTATCTGCCTTTCTTCCTTTCCAGGAAACTTGAACTGGATGAATTTGACCAGGAAGAGGCGGAGATCCGTGTGATCATGGGCCCCCAGGACGATATGTTCAGCAGACAGGGGATTGAGACTTTCCTGAACAGCGAATATACGGTTACCAGTGATTTTGACAGAATGGGCTGCCGTCTGGAAGGACCGTTTATCGCCCAGAAAGAGACGTCGGACATTATTTCCGACGGAACGGTGTTCGGTTCTGTACAGGTGCCGTCCCACGGCAAACCGATCATTCTTCTGGCAGACCGGCAGACTACAGGCGGATACGCGAAGATCGCCACTGTGGCGTCTGTGGATATCCCCAAGGTGGTCCAGAGGAAGACCGACCATAAGATCCGTTTCCGGGCCATCACTGTAGAGGAGGCTCAGGAACTGTATCTGAAGGAAGTGCAGGAGCTGGACGGAATGCGCAGGATCATCCACCAGCCGTGTAAAGAAGTGCTGGAATGCCGTCTGGTAGCCAAGAGGCTGAGGAAACTCTTTGAATAATATATCAGAATTGATAATCCGGATAGAAAAGGAGAAACAGAATGGATTTAGAAAAGATTGAAGGACTGGTTAAGATTATTGAGAATTCTTCTCTTACAGAATTCACGATCAAGGAAGGCGATCTTAAGATCACCATGAGCAAGCTGGACAATCCGCCGGTAGTTGCCGCAGGAGTTCCTGTGGGACCGGCTCCGGCTCCCGCGCCCGCACCGGAGGCGGCTCCGGCGGAAGCAGAGGCGGAAGATGAGAAACTGTTTATCACCTCCCCCATCGTGGGAACCTTCTATTCCGCGCCGGCCCCGGACGCGCCCGCTTTCGTCAAGGTCGGCGATCAGGTGAAGAACGGACAGACAGTTTGCATTCTGGAAGCAATGAAACTTATGAACGAGATCCAGAGCGAATTTGACTGTGAGATCGAAGCCGTTCTTGTAAGCAATGAGCAGAAGGTAGAATACGGACAGCCGCTGTTCCGCGTGAAGAAATTATAAAAGCGGGAGGAGGTTGGAACTGTGTTTAACAAAATTTTAATTGCCAACCGGGGAGAAATTGCCGTTCGTATTATCCGTGCCTGCCGTAATATGGGGATCCGCAGCGTGGCGGTATATTCCAAAGAGGATGCGAAAAGCCTTCATGTGCAGCTTGCCGACCAGAGGATCTGTATCGGAGAGGGACCTGCGAAAAACAGTTATCTGAATATGGACCGTATCATACAGGCGGCCCGGAATATGGGAGCGGACGCCATCCATCCCGGATATGGATTCCTTTCGGAAAACAGTGAATTCGTCCGCAGATGCCAGGAGAACGGGATCACATTCATCGGACCGGACGCGGACGTGATCGATAAGATGGGAAATAAATCCCACGCCCGCAAGACAATGATGGAGGCAGGCGTTCCGGTAGTTCCCGGAACAAAAGAGCCGGTATACGACGCGGAGACGGGTCTCGCCCTGGCAAAAGAGATCGGCTACCCGGTGATGATCAAGGCCTCTTCCGGCGGCGGCGGCAAAGGGATGCGCGTGGCCGCTTCGGAGGATGAATTCGAATTTCAGTTTAATATGGCCCAGAGAGAATCCGCCAACGCATTCGGCGACGACACCATGTATATAGAACGCTATGTGGAGAATCCCCGCCATGTGGAGATCCAGATCATGGCGGACAAATTCGGCAACGTTGTGGCCCTTGGAGAAAGCGACTGTTCCGTGCAGAGGAACCAGCAGAAACTGAGCGAGGAATCCCCGCCTCCGGCTATGCAT
>CALWGI010000001.1 GCA_944380045.1 uncultured Blautia sp. | reverse complement strand
AAGAAAACAGCGGCTGCGGATATTTGGCAGATTTCCACAGTTTTGCGAGCATAGCGTATGACAAAAATCATCTGTCTGAGGACCGAAGGGACGAGTTTATGATTTTTGTCATACAAAAGGCGGCGGAGCAAAACTGTGAGAATCAACATATCCGCAGCCGCCGTTTTCTTCCTGCACTTCTACTCCTTCACTTTTTCCCGTAAATCTGGACTAGCTGTTCTCCGTCTGCTATAATGAATTTTACAGATTCCAGAAGGGAATCCTGTATAATTGCACCTATAATTTACGAAACAGGAGGAAACCAATATGATCGTTACAACGACAAGCTATATAGAAGGAAAAAAAGTAGAAGAGTATAAAGGAATCGTATTCGGCGAGGTGATCACAGGCGTCAATATCCTGAAAGACTTTGCCGCAGGAGTGCGCAACATTTTCGGCGGAAGATCCCAGTCCTATGAGGATGAACTTCTCCAGGCAAGGGAAGAAGCGCTCCGTGAGATGGAGGAGAGGGCCGCGCAGCAGGGCGCCAACGCTGTGATCGGCGTGGATATCGATTATGAAGTACTGGGAGCCGACAACGGCATGCTGATGGTGACTGCCAGCGGAACGGCAGTTGTAGTCCGCTGATCCTATGGCGGACAGAAGGAACGCTGCGGAATACCTGGAGTATGTGCTGGGATGTCTGAGACAGAGACTTCAGGAAGTGCAGGAAGCTCTTGAGGCGGGCGTGAAAGAGATCGAAGACATGCACGATTACTACTGGGAAAATTATACGGAGATGGACCAGTACGGGTATGAGGAATTCGATAACCGCCAGGCGCTTCTTCAGCAGGTGAACGCCAACGAAGACCAGCGCCGTCTGCGCAGAAGATTCCGCAAAATGCTGGATTCCCCCTTCTTTGGGCGTGTGGATTTTGTCTACGAGGGGGATGAAGAACCGGAGGAATTTTATATCGGGATCGGCAACTTTGCCCGGCAGGCCGGAGGCAGCCCTCTTGTCTATGACTGGAGAGCGCCGGTAAGCGGGCTGTTTTACGATTACGACAGAGGCCCGGCGAAGTACGAGGCTCCCTCCGGAGTTTTTAAGGGCGAGATCCTTTCCAAATGGCAGTTTAAGATCCGCCGGGGAAAGATGATCTACGGATTCGAAAGCGATATTAAGATCGACGACGAGATACTGGGAGCGGAACTGGGCGGCAGCGGCGAGACTCATCTGAAGAACATTATCCGCACCATTCAGAAAGAACAGAACGCCATTATCCGTAACACAGCCGACAGGATCATGGTGATACAGGGAACCGCGGGGAGCGGGAAAACTTCCGTGGCGCTTCACCGCATCGCCTATCTTCTGTATCACGACAGGCAGAATCTGAAATCTTCAAACGTCCTGATCCTGTCGCCCAACAGTGTGTTTGCCGATTATATCTCCCGGATCCTTCCGGAACTGGGAGAAGAGAATATCCGGGAGATGAGTTTTGACCTGTTTGCCTACAGGGACCTTCAGGATACGGTGGCGGACTGCGAGGATAAATACGACCTCATCGAGAGGGCTGTTCTGGATCCGTCGGTTATGGAGTGTTTCCGGGAGAAACAGTCCGGAGAATTTATCTCCCGCCTGGACCGTTTTGTGATGGAACTGGAAGACGATCTTCCGGATTTTTGTGATGTGGAATATCATGGATTCCGCAAGAAAGAATCCGAGATCATAAACCTGTTTTATTTTAAATTTTCCGAGATTCCCCTGCTTTCCAGAATGGAGGCTGTGGCGGAATATTTTATTGACGAGGTGGAAACTTTAAGACAGAGAGACCTGGCCGATGAGGAGAGGGAAGAAATCCTGGCCAAATTTATGAAGATGTACAGTACGAGAGACTGTTACACCCTTTACAGCCGTTTCCTGAAGAGCGAAGGATACCGCCCTCTGCCGAAGCGGGCGCCGGAAAAGCGCAGGCTCTCTTATGAGGACGTTTATCCCCTTCTTTATCTGAAATATTCTCTGAACCGGTGCCGCGTTCACAGCGGGATCAGGCATCTGGTGGTGGACGAGATGCAGGATTATTCCAGAGTTCAATATCTGCTGCTGAAAAAAATGTTTCCATGCAGGATGACCATCCTGGGAGACCGGGCGCAGACGATGGAGGACCGTCAGCAGGATGTACTGGAATTCCTTCCGCGGATCTTCGGAAAAGATATCCGGATCATCCATATGAACAAAAGTTACCGGAATACCGTAGAGATTGCGGAGTATGCCAACAGGATCGCCGGGATCACGGATATGGAGCTGTTCCAGAGACACGGAGTTCCGGTACAGGAGGAAGAATTCACGAGCAGAAGCGATGCTTTTGCGGAGGTTCTGAGGACCTGGCAGGAAGACAGCGAAAGGCTTGAGACAGCTGCGGTGATCTTTTACACTGAGGCGGAGGCCAGGGAAGCCGCGGACTGGTTTGATGAGAACGCCGGAGAAACAGACGGGGAGAAGCGGATTTCTTATCTTGACCGCAACAGCAGCACCTTCTGTAAGGGATTGACGATCACCACGTTTTATCTGGCGAAAGGACTGGAATTCGACAGAGTATACGGGATTTTTACATCCGGGGACCGGAATCCCCTTCACAGACAGGCGCGGTATATTGCCGCTACCAGGGCTCTTCATGAGCTGAAAATGTATAAAGTATGAGTTTCTTTATAGTTTTTTCTTAGTAATTTCACATTCCGTGGGGAAATTTCATTGACACTCATGTAATAAAAATGTAAAATATACACGAGGTTTGAGTATATTCAGAATTATTTAAGGAGGATACCATGAAAAATAAAAGATTATTAGCTATACTGGCAATTGCCGCGGCTGCATCCATGATGATGAGCGGATGCGGGTTCGGCGGAGACGAGCCGGAGGAGCAGGTAGAAGAGACGGTTACACCTACTCCCGCGGCAACAGCTACCCCGGAACCGGAACCCACGGCGACTGTCGCGCCTGATGTACAGAGCACCACGTATACGTCTGCGGATCAGTCCATTTCCATTAATCTGCCGGATGCTACATGGTCCAATAAGACAGATGAGACCGGTACAGTGAGCTTCGAATCTCCTGAGCAGGGTAATATCCTGATCCTTCACGGACAGGGTGAGGAAACCATGGCTTCCACCGTGATCCCCAGCACTCAGGATATGGCGGTTTCACTGGAACAGGCAGATGGAGATAAGGTTCAGGGAACTGATTTTGAGATCCAGAATTATACAGCCAATGATGTGAACGGCATCGGCGTATACAGCTATGTGACAAAGATGCTGAATACAGAGAAGAGCGGCGGCAATCTGTATGTTGTCCACAAAGTTTTTGCCAATGCTCAGGAATATTACAGTATCGAGGCTTCTGTGAAGACAGAGGAAGCTCTGGCGCCGGTGCAGGCTTCTGTTGATTCCTTCCTGATCCTTGGAGATTCCACTCTGAAAGAGGCGGCTCCCGGAGAAGCTGCTCCTGCAGGCGATGCAGCAGGAACGGATGCGGCGGCAGGTACAGACGCGGCAGCGGGAACGGATGCGGCAGCAGGCACAGACGCAGCGGCAGGAACAGATGCGGCAGCAGGCACAGACGCAGCAGCGGACAGTTCTTCCACTACTTCCAACTCCGGAGGATTTACGGATGAACAGCTGACAGATACCAATCAGACAAGGACGATCTACCGCAACTCTGACGGACATCCCCTTGTGATCACGCCTGACGGAAACGGCAACTGGGTAGATTTCGACGGCAATACCTATACCTTTACCGGTGAAGTGGATGCCTACGATGCAGAGGGCAACAGCTATTACTGGCATGGAGAAGCGGCAGACGTATACTATATGCCCGTTCAGTAAGGGATTGTTAATTTAAGATTGTTGATGAAAGGCAGATGAGTGATCATCTGCCTTTTTACGGGGGAAAGAAAGATGGAAGCTTACGGAAAATTCGCGCAGGTCTATGATCTGTTTATGGATAATGTGGATTATGAAGGCTGGGCGGACTGCCTGGAAAAACATCTGAAGGAGGAAGGCATTGAGGAAGGCCTGGTGCTGGAACTGGGATGCGGTACCGGCACGATGACGGGATTGCTTGCCCGGAGAGGATATGATATGATTGGGGTGGACAATTCAGAGGAAATGCTTGCCGAAGCGATGGAAAAGAAAGTGGAGGACGGACTGGATATTCTCTATCTTCTGCAGGATATGCAGGAGTTTGAACTTTACGGGACAGTGCGCGCGGCGGTAAGCGTATGCGACAGTCTGAATTATATCACTGAGAAAGAAGAACTGCTCCAGGTATTCCGCCTGGTAAACAATTATCTGGATCCGGGCGGGATTTTTCTGTTTGATATGAACACGGTGCATAAGTACCGGGATGTTCTTGGAGACGATACCATAGCGGAAAACCGGGACGAGGGCAGTTTTATATGGGAAAACAGCTATGACCCGGATACGGGACTTAATATTTACGAGCTGGCGGTTTTTCTTCCCCGGGAAGACGGCCTCTATGAGAAGTGTGAAGAGCTTCACTGCCAGAGAGCCTATGAACAGGCGGAGATAGAGGCGCTGATCCGCGAGGCGGGAATGGAACTTGCCGGCGTATATGATGCCTATACGGATAAACCGGCCTCGCCGGACAGTGAGAGGCTTCTGTTTATTGCCCGGGAACATGGTAAGAGGAGGAATACATGAGAGATTATATTGTAAGAGCAACGGCGGCGGGAAGCCAGGTACGGGCTTTCGCTGCAGTGACAAGAGACACAGTTGAGACTGCAAGACAGGCCCATAATACCAGCCCTGTGGCCACGGCCGCACTGGGACGGCTTCTCACCGCAGGAGCCATGATGGGCGTGATGATGAAGGGGGATAAAGATATCCTTACCCTTCAGATACAGGGCGACGGACCTCTTCAGGGAATTACGGTAACGGCAGATTCCTGCGGAAGAGTGAAGGGCTATGTGGGAAATCCGGAGGTGATCATACCTGCCAACGCAAAAGGCAAGCTGGACGTTGCCGGAGCGATCGGAAACGGTATTCTGAATGTGATCAAGGATATGGGGCTGAAAGAACCATATTCCGGACAGGTGGCTCTTCAGACAGGCGAGATCGCAGAGGACCTGACCTATTATTTTGCTGTGAGCGAACAGGTTCCCTCAGCGGTAGGCCTGGGCGTGCTGATGAATAAAGATAACACTGTGCGCCAGGCGGGCGGATTTATCATTCAGGTAATGCCTTTTGCGGAAGAGAAAACAATCGCGAAGCTGGAGGAAAATGTGCAGAAGATCCAGTCCGTGACGACCCTTCTGGAAGAAGGACACACCCCGGAAAGCCTGTTGGATAAAGTGCTGGACGGATTCGACATAGAGATCACGGACACGGTATCCACGGAATTTTACTGTAACTGCAGTAAGGAGAGAGTGGAAAAGGCTCTTATCAGTATCGGGAGAAAAGATCTGAATGAGATGATCCAGGAGGGAATACCGGCAGAGCTGAACTGCCATTTCTGCAACACCAATTATGTGTTCAGCGTTGAGGAACTGAAAAAAATTCTCAAAAAGTGCAAATAAAAAGGAGAAAACGCCATGAAAGACGGGTTCATAAAAGTCAGTGCAGGAACGCCTGATGTGCGTGTGGCGGACTGTGAATATAATGCGGATCAGATTATCGCTATGGTCGGGGAAATGGAGAAAAATGGCGCCAGGATCATGGTTTTTCCCGAACTGTGTATCACTGCCTATACCTGCGGGGATCTGTTCTGGCAGGAAAATCTGCTGCGGGAGGCGAAAGCACAGCTCTTGCGGATCGCAGAGGAGACCGAGGATGTGGACGGCCTGATCTTCGTGGGGCTTCCCTTGGAATATAAGGGAAAACTGTACAATGCCGCCGCGGCTGTCAGCAGGGGAGAGATCCTGGGTTTTGTTCCCAAGATCAACATACCTAATTATAACGAGTTTTATGAGGGAAGATATTTTACCTCCGGTGAGGATGCGGACGGACTTGTGCTGATGCGTCCTCTGGAGGGCGGACTGTCGGGAGAAGAGTACGAAGTGCCCTTTTCCCCGAGGCTTCTGTTCACCTGCGAGGATTTTCCCGAGCTGAAAGTATCCGCGGAGATCTGTGAAGATCTCTGGGTGCCGATGCCGCCCAGCATGGAGCATGTGAGGAACGGCGCCACAGTGATCGTGAATCTGTCGGCCAGCGACGAAGTGGTAGGTAAGGACTCTTACCGCAAGGCGCTGGTAAGCGGACAGTCCGCCCGTCTGCTGTGCGGTTATATTTACGCTACCGCAGGCGAGGGGGAGTCAACCCAGGACGTGGTGTACGGCGGTCAGAATATGATCGCGGAGAACGGAGTGATCCTGGCGGAGAGCCGCAGATTTGAGAACGGATTTATTTTAAGCGAGCTGGATATCAGGAGACTGGTCAATGAGCGGAGAAGGATGACTACCTGCCGTTTCGCTCCGGATGTATCCGGCGGAAATGATACCGGATATTATACGGAGATATTTTTCCGCATGAAAGAAGCGGAGACAGAACTTACCAGGAGATTTGATTCCCGTCCCTTCGTTCCGGGCGTGAAAGAGGAGAGAGACAGACGCTGTGAGGAGATCCTGAATATCCAGGCTATGGGACTTAAGAAAAGACTGGCGCATATCCATTGCCGGAACGTTGTCATCGGCCTTTCCGGAGGCCTGGATTCCACACTGGCTCTTCTCGTGGCAGTGAGGGCTTTCGATATGCTGGGGATGGCGCGGGAGGATATCACGGCTGTGACCATGCCCTGCTTCGGTACCACAGACCGGACGTATCAGAATGCCTGCCAGCTAAGCAGATGTCTGGGAACGGAGCTTAGAGAGGTGAATATCCGGGAGGCGGTGAACCTGCATTTCCGGGATATCGGCCATGATCCGGAAGTCCATGATGTGACGTATGAGAACGGACAGGCCAGAGAAAGAACGCAGATCCTTATGGATATCGCCAATCAGTCCGGAGGTATTGTGATCGGAACCGGCGACCTTTCGGAACTGGCTCTCGGCTGGGCTACCTACAATGGAGACCATATGTCCATGTATGCGGTCAACTGTTCCGTACCCAAGACGCTGGTGCGCCATCTGGTAAGATATTACGCGGATACCTGCGGCGACCGGGAACTGACGGACATTCTTCTGGATATCCTGGATACTCCGGTAAGTCCCGAACTCCTTCCTCCTAAGGACGGAGTGATCTCCCAGAAAACCGAAGATCTGGTGGGCCCCTATGAGCTTCACGACTTTTTCCTTTACTATATGCTCAGATGGACGTTCCCGCCGCGGAAGATTTTCCGCATGGCGCAGCTGGCGTTCAAAGGAGAATATGACGACGGGACCATACTGAAATGGCTGAAGATATTCTACAGACGGTTCTTTACCCAGCAGTTTAAGCGTTCCTGTCTGCCGGACGGCCCCAAGGTGGGAAGTGTGGCCGTATCTCCCAGGGGAGATCTCAGGATGCCCAGCGACGCCTGCGCGGCGCTGTGGCTTCGAGAGCTGGAAGAGATAGAAATTTAAGTAAATATATGACAAGCCCGGCAGGAGTTATTCTGTCCGGGCTTTTTCAAGAGCAGAATCGACGGCGTTGATCAGCATCATGGAAGTATACTGCTGGTCGCTGGAATACTCGAGATTTTTCAGGGACTGTGACTCACAGATCTGTTCCGCGAGAGAATCCAGCGCAGGTTCCACCAGCGGGAACATGGCGGCGGTGGTTTCGCTCAGATTCGTAAGTCCTACGGATTCGATCCTGTCAGAGGATACGGTTACTTCCACATCAAAGGTATTGTTGTTCAGCTCCACGGAAGTCCGGTAGATCCCGGGGGTATATATTCCGGCGGACTCTGTGGAGGCGGGAGTGTTTTTTCCGGGACCGAACATAAAGAATATCAGTATGCCGAGGATCGCGAGAAAAAGCAGAAAAATACCGGTATAGATGATCTCTTTCATATGTAGCACGACAATTTTGGTTTTGGAACTCATAGCATACGCCTCCTGATCAGCTGTTGAAATTCTGCCCCGGGCAGATTGACGGCCTGTTCTATATATCTTATGCAGAAGGTTCCTGTTTATGACACCAGTAGTATTATGGAGGGAAATATGGCGCTTCGTTTTATAATCGGAAATTCCGGCGCGGGGAAATCGTATACGGCTTTTCAGCATGTGATCCGGGAAGCCGGGAAACATCCGGACATACTTTATTATGTGATCGTGCCGGAGCAGTTTACCATGCAGACACAGAAAACCCTGGTGGAGATGCATCCGGATAAAGGCATCCTGAATATTGACGTGCTCAGTTTCGAACGCCTTGCTTTCCGCGTTCTGGAGGAAGTGGGCGGAGATATGCGCCGCATTCTGGAGGAAACGGGAAAGAACATGGTCCTTCAGAAGCTTGTGCAGATCCATCAGAAAGATCTGGTATATCTGAAAAATCAGATGAAAAAACCGGGATACCTGGATGAGGTGAAATCCCTGATCTCGGAGTTCATGCAGTATGAAGTGGACAGGGAGGAGCTGGACAGGATGCAGGAGCGCTGCGAGGATCAGGTCCTGCTGTCCATGAAACTGAAAGACGTTACTGTTCTTTATAATGCTTTTCGCGAATATCTTTCCGGCCATTATATGACAGGGGAGGAAGTGCTGGATGTCCTGGCGAAACAGATCCCGTTTTCTGAGAAGATCCGGGGAAGTGTTTTCCTGCTGGACGGATTTACCGGATTTACGCCTGTCCAGAATGAGGTTATCCGGGAACTTCTTGCCGTGTGCAGGGAAGTGGCTGTCACGGTGACAATGGATGTGCGGGAGCCTCTTTTTACCAGAGAGAAGCCCCATCAGCTCTTTTATATGAGCCACCGGATGATCCGTACGCTCTCGGAGCTCGCCGGCGGCACAGAGGATCCCGTATGGGTGCGGCCGGGGGAAAAGTCCAGATTTTCGGACGCGCCGGCCCTCAGGTTCCTGGAGCAGAATCTTTTCCGCTACAGGAAAGAGGTCTACGACAGAGAACAGGAGGAGATCTTTCTTTTCTCCGCCGCCGGCCCGCACAGGGAGATGGAGGAGGCGGCCAGAAGGATATCGCGTCTTGTCAGGGAAAGAGGAATGCGCTACGGCGAGATCGCGGTGATCACAGGCAACCTGAAGGAGTATGGGAGCATCGCCCGGCAGGTCTTCGAAAATTCAGGGATTCCCTGTTTCATAGATGAAAAACATTCTATCCTTATGAATCCTTTTGTGGAGTATCTGCGGGCCGCCCTGGAGATGGTTACGTCAGGATTTACCTATGAAAGCGTGTTCCGCTATCTCCGCTGCGGGATGTCGGATATCACAAGAGAAGAGACGGACCGTCTGGAAAACTACGTGATCGCCCTGGGCATCCGCGGATTCCGGAACTGGAAGGAGCGCTGGGTCCGTATTTACAGGGGCATGGCGGAAGAGTCCGTTATGGAGCTGAATCAGGCAAGGGAACGTTTCGTGGCCGAGACGGGGGAACTTGCGGAGGGATTCTCCGGAAAGAAAAAGACCATAGGGGAATACTGCCGCTGTCTGTATGGATTTATTGTGAGAAGCAGGATCCAGGAGAAACTGAAAAAGCAGGAGGAGATCTTCAAAAGACAGGGCGAGAAGGCGATGGAAAAGGAATACGCCCAGATCTACGGGATCGTCATGGAACTTCTGGATAAAATGGCGGAGATACTGGGAGATGAGACCGCTTCGCCGGAAGAGTTCCGCCAGATCCTGGAAACAGGTATGACCCAGGCCCAGGTCGCGCTGATCCCGCCCAGCATGGATCAGGTCCTTGTGGGAGATATGGAGAGGACCCGTCTGAAAGATATCCGCGCTCTGTTTTTCGTGGGCGTCAACGAGGGAAATATCCCCAAGAATACAGAGTCCGGGGGAATCCTTACGGAAAGGGACCGGGATTTCTTTGCGGATCAGGGCGTGGAGCTTGCGCCCGGCCCCAAGGAACTGATGAATATGCAGAGATTTTATCTGTATCTGAATCTGACAAAACCGGACGAGTACCTGTGTCTTTCCTTCAGCAGGTCGGACGCGGCAGGCGAAAAGGCGTCTCCCGCCTATCTCATCCATACTCTGGAGCGCCTGTATCCCGGCCTGACCGTCCTGCAGGCGGAAGAGCAGGGGGAGGAGCTTCTGGAAACCCCGGACACAGGATTTGAATATCTGCTGGAGAAGCTGGGCGATCAGGAAGAAAGCCTTGCGGATCCCCTTTTTGAGGAACTTTACAGCTGGTATCTCCGTCAGCCGGAGTACAGCGCCAGAGTAAAGAAACTGACGGAAGCGGCGTTTATAAAAAATCCCCGGGACAGGATCAGCAAAAGTGTGGCGAAAGCTCTCTACGGGGAGGTTTCCCTTCACGGCGCCACCCGTCTGGAACGTTACGCCGCCTGTGCCTACGCCCATTTTCTCCGATACGGTATGATGCTGACCGAGCGGGCGGAGTATGAATTCCGCGCTATGGATATGGGTAACGTGATCCATCAGGCGCTGGAGAAATTCGCCGGAGAGCTCAGGAGCAGAGGCATGGAGTGGAAAACGGTCAGTGACCGGGAGCGCGACAGGCTTGCGGAAGACTGCCTCGACCGGGTGGCGGCGGATTACGGAAATACCATTCTGAAGAGCAGCGCCAGGAACCAGTATATGATCCGGCGCACGGAACGTATTCTGAAACGGACGCTGTGGGCGCTTCAGGAGCAGCTGAAACAGGGGGATTTCCAGCCGGAGGGATTCGAGGTATCCATCGGAGGGGGAAGGATCGACCGTATGGACGTCCTGAAAGAGGACAACCGGGTCTATGTGAAGATCATAGACTACAAAACCGGAAACACCTCCTTTGATCTGGTCAGCCTGTACCACGGGCTTCAGCTTCAGCTGGTGATCTATATGGACGCCGCCCTTGAGGCGGAGAAGAAGATACATCCCGGCTGTCAGGTGGAGCCGGCGGGAATGTTTTATTACAATGTGAAAGATCCCATGCTCCGGGAGGATGTGGAAGAGGATATGGATAAAATCCGCCCCGGACTTCTCAAAGAACTGAAGATGAACGGCCTTCTGGCCGGGGACCGGGACATTATCGACAGGATGGACAGGACTCTGGTTTCTTTGCCGGTGGCGTATAACAAAGACGGCTCTTTCCGCAGGGGTTCTTCTGTGGCAGACACGGAGCAGTTCAGGATCCTCAGCGACTATGTGAAAAAGAAGATATCCGGGCTCCGGGAAGAGATACTGGGAGGAGACGCGGAAGTTTCTCCCTATGAACTGGGAAAAAACAACGCCTGCACCTACTGCCCCTATCAGGGAGCCTGCGGTTTTGACAAAAAAATTCCCGGATATGAATACCGGCGTCTGAAGGAGTTTCCCGACGGTGAGATATGGAAAGAGATGACGAAGGAGGTGCGGTGAAATGAGCGTGAAATGGACAGAAGAACAGCAGAAGGTAATTTCTCTCAGAAACCGCAGTATCCTTGTGTCTGCCGCCGCAGGATCCGGAAAGACGGCGGTGCTGGTGGAGAGGATCCTCGCCATGCTCACGGATAAGAACCATCCGGTGGATATCGACAGGCTTCTGATCATGACTTTTACCAGAGCCGCGGCGGGAGAAATGCGGGAGAGGATCACATCCGCCCTGGAAAGCGCCCTGTATGAAGATCCCGATAACGAACATCTTCAGAGACAGATGAACCTGATCCACACGGCGCAGATCACCACCATAGACGGTTTCTGTTCCTATGTGATACGCAATTATTTTCACATGATCGGTCTGGATCCCGGGTTCCGCACAGCGGAGGAAGGGGAGATGAAACTTCTCCGGGAGGATGTGGCGAAGGAAGTCCTGGAGGAGGCTTACCGTGAGAAAACGGAAGATTTCATGGCTCTGACAGAATGTTACGCTCCGGGAAAAACAGACGACGGACTGAAAGACCTTGTTTTCCGGCTTTACGACGCGGCTATGAGCCATCCGTTTCCGGAAGAGTGGCTGGAGGAATGTCTGAAGACGTTCCAGGCGGAGGATGTGGAGACGCTGAGAAAAGAACCGTGGATGGATCTTCTGTGGCAGACTGCCGACGAAGAACTGGCGCAGGCGGAACGCCTTGCCCGGAGAACCGTAAGGATCTGTCTGCTGCCCGACGGACCGTATCTTTATGAGGAAGCTCTGGAAAGTGATCTTCAGTTTATCGACCGGGTAAAAAAAGCGGTGGACAGCCGGGATTACGCCCGGACGTCGGAAATCCTGGGAGAGCTTTCTTTTGCCCGACTCTCGGGGAAAAAACAGCCCGGGGCGGAAGAGGCGAAGAAAGAACTGGTAAAGGAACTCAGGGAAGGCGAAAAAAACATCCTGAAAGAACTGGCGGGAAAATATTTCCGCTGTTCGGAGGAGGAACTTCTCCGTCTTCAGATACAGTGCCGCAGTCCGCTTACAGGCCTTGTGGATCTGACGCGGAAATTCCGGGAGACTCTGGATCGTAAAAAGAGGGAAAAAAATCTGCTGGATTTTACAGACATGGAACATTTCGCCCTGGAGATCCTTGTGAAAAAAGAGGGAGAAACCCTTACTCCCACACAGGCTGCCCGGGAGCTTTCGGAGAAATATGAAGAAGTTCTCATAGACGAGTATCAGGACAGCAATTACGTTCAGGAAATGATCGCCGTCATGGTTTCCGGATGGGTGAAGAACCGGAAAAATATTTTTATGGTGGGAGATGTGAAGCAGAGTATCTACCGTTTCCGTCTGGCAAGACCGGAACTGTTTATGGAGAAATACCACAGGTTTACCCTTGAGGACAGCGAGGAACAGAGGATCGATCTCCACAGAAACTTCCGCAGCCGTCCTCAGGTGCTGGACAGTGTGAATTATATTTTCCGCAGGATCATGGGCGAAGATCTTGGGGGGATCACCTATGACGACAGCAGCGCCCTCTATCACGGGTCTGAATTCCCGGAAGGCGAAAGACCCGGGTTCTATGAGACGGAGCTCCTTCTGGTGGAGAAGGATTCCGACGGGCTGAGCGAGGAGAAGGCGGCGCAGAACGCCCAGGAGACGGAGGCTCTTGCCATAGCTTCCGAGATCCGCAGGATTGTGGGAACAGAGGAGATCCAGGACAGGGAAACCGGAGGCCTCAGGAAAGTGGAATACGGGGATATTGTGATCCTTCTAAGGAGCGCCGCCGGCTGGGCGGAGACCTTCAGCCGGATCCTGGGATCCAAAGGGATTCCTTCCTATACGGTTTCCCGGACAGGATATTTCTCCGCCTCCGAGGTTGTGACTCTGCTCAATTATCTCAGGATATGCGACAATCCTCTTCAGGATATTCCTCTTGCGGGAGTGCTCCATTCGCCGCTCGGCGGCTGTTCCGCCCAGGAGATGGCGCTGATCCGCAGCGAATGTCCGGGAGGGCTTCTCTATGAAAGTCTCTGCGCCTTTGTCGGAGACGGGCAGATGGTGCTGTTTCCCGAAGAGGATGAAAAGGAACGTCTGAAAGAGAAAATCCGCAGTTTTCTGGAACAGCTGGAAGAGATCCGGGATATGGCGGCGTATACGCCTGTACATCAGCTCATCCTCCATATCCTGAAGATCACAGGATATGAACAGTATGTGCGCGCTCTTCCCGGCGGAAGCCAGAGAGGGGCGAATCTGCATATGCTGGTGCAGCGGGCCATGGACTACGAAAAGACAAGCTACAGAGGATTGTTTAATTTTATCCGTTATATCGAAAGCCTGCAGAAATATGAGGTGGATTTCGGGGAGGTAAATCTGTCAGGGACAGGAACCGGCGTTGTGCAGATCATGACGGTCCATAAAAGCAAAGGACTGGAATTCCCTGTGGTTTTTGCCGCGGGAATGGGAAGACAGTTTAATTTTCAGGATCTGAACGCCCGTCTTCTCCTTCACCCTGATCTGGGATTCGGGGCGGACGCCATTTTTCCGGACAGGCGCCTGATCATTTCCACGCTTCAGAAACAGATGATCCGGCGTGCGCTGAAAAAAGAAAGCCTGGGAGAAGAGCTGAGAGTCCTCTACGTCGCCCTGACCAGGGCAAGGGAAAAACTGTATATCACAGGAACGATGGGAAATACGGAAAAGCTGATCCGTTCAGCCGCGGGAATGATGATCCGGAAAGAAAAACTTCTGCCTCTGGGCAAGAGACTGGAAGCAAGAAGTTTCTGGTCCTATATCCTGCCGGCGCTGGCGGATCATCCGGCCATGAGTGAGCTGTACCGGGAATACGGGATTCCGGTTTCCATGCTTAAGGATTCTGAGGAAGCCGGATTCCGGATCAGAAAGATCACGCCGGCGGATCTGGTTAACGAAGAGATCGTACAGATGTCCGGAAACAGGATCCGGGAGGAAATCCTGAAAAACTGGGACCAGGAAAAAGTTTACGATGAAAAGATCCGCAGGATGATCCGCGAACGGTTTGAGTTCCGGTATCCCTATGAATATCTCCGGGAAATGCCGGTAAAACTAAGCGTGTCGGAACTGAAAAAGAGAAGTTATCACAGTGAGCAGGACAGAGAGGAAGCTCTGTTTTACGAACCGGATATCATTCCGCTGATTCCCCGTTTTATTGCGGGAGAGGAACAGGAGGTCAAAGGCGCGGCCAGAGGAACGGCGTACCACCGTGTGATGGAATGTCTGGATTACAGCCGCGCAGGCTCCGAAGAAGAGATCCGCGCACAGGTGGACGGACTGACGGAACAGAAAAAAATGTCTCAGGAGGAAGCCGCCTGTATATCCACAGAGGATATCATGAGATTTCTTCGGTCAGATATAGGAATCAGGATGGGAAAAGCCGCCCTTGGCGGGAAACTTTACCGGGAACAGCCTTTCGTGACAGCGGTGGCAATGAAAGAGATCGAAAAAAACTGGAAGGGCGGGGAAACAGTCCTGGTGCAGGGGATCATCGACGCCTATTTTCAGGAGGACGAAGATCTGGTCCTGGTGGATTATAAGACGGATCATGTCCGCCCGGGAGAGGAAGAGAAACTGATCCGGCTGTACCACACACAGCTTGAAGATTACGCCCGGGCCCTGGAACGCATGGTGAAAAGAAAAGTAAAAGAATGTTTTATCTATTCCTTCGCTCTGGGGAAGGCCGTCTCTCTGGAAAGAGACGGAGAGAAAACCTGATCCTGTCAGAGAGAAACGGATACAGAATGCAGAATATCCTGCAGGGAGGAGACGTCAGAGTCTCCATCCTGCAGGATATTTGTTTTTCAGGGTCTGGTTTACCAGTTTTCCGAATCCCAGAGGCCATCCCTCCACACAGAGAAGATGCCAGCCTTTGCCGTGCGCAGCTTCGCCGGGGGCGATGTTAAGTGTTTCGCCTTTCAGGTACCGCTCCAGCCGGGGATCGGATACGGGAAGGGAGATGGTTCCCGCCACATCTCCTTTGTGAAGCGCCAGGGCAAAGGGCTGGGAGGGCTCGAACCGGTTCTTTTTCAGGTCGCCAAGGTACAGGCCGTTTCGGAGGAAGACAAGACCGCGGAAGTCTGCGCTGGCAGGCGGAAGATAGTAAACCTTGTCTCCTTTTGTCTCCACACGGCTGAAATCAAATGGTTTACCGCCCAGAGTCCGGAGACCGATCTCGTCAAAAAAGAGTCGGAGCCATTTTTCTGTGGCCGGATCCGTGCGGATTTTAACAGACTCACGGATATTGTCTCCGGTTCCGTCTTTTTTCAGGAGCGCCATAAAATGGCCTTCGCCGTCGATCTTGTGGGGAAACAGCCGCACGCACCGTTTCAGACTTTCCATATCGTTCCCCCATCCGGGGACTCCGGGTGAGAATCCGCTGTGCTGCGGGATTTCCAGAAGTTTCATATCCGGGCGGTTTTCCAGAAGCCAGGAGACAGCGCCTTCATCCTCTGCGGGCGCGAAGGTGCAGGTGGAATAGAGAAGCAGTCCTCCCGGACGGAGCATGTCCGCCGCCTGAAGGATGAGTTCTCTCTGGATCTGGCTTAATTCCCGGGATTTCTCCGGCGTCCAGTCTTTTGCCAGGGCCTCTTCTTTACGGAACATCCCCTCCCCGGAGCAGGGGGCGTCCAGGAGGATTTTGTTAAAATACGCCGGGAAGCGTTCCAGAAGCCTTGCCGGCGTCTCGTTTACAATGAGGGAATTGGTGACGCCGAAGAGCTCCAGATTCCTCAGAAGGGCCCGGGTTCTGGAGGCGCTGATATCGTTGGCCACAAGAAGTCCCTCGCCCTGAAGGGCAGCGCCCAGGGCAGTGGCTTTGCCTCCGGGCGCCGCGCAGAGATCCAGAACGACGTCTCCGGGCTCTGCGGGCAGACAGGAGGCCGGCGTCATGGCGCTGGGTTCCTGCAGATAATACAATCCCGCCTGGTACAGCGGGCATCTGGACGGACGGACGTCGGCGGGATAGAAGTAAGCGTTTTTCACCCAGGGTATGGGAGCTACAGGGAAAGGAACGATTTTTTCAAATTCCGCTGCCGATATCTTGGCCGTATTGAGCCGCAGCCCGAAGGTGCGGGGCTTTGTATAGCTTTCCAGGAAAGCATCGTATTCATTTCCAAGCATCTCCTTCATCCGGGACAGAAAGGCTTTCGGAAGGCAGGAGAGTATGTTCGGTTCTGTCATAGTCGTCTCCTTCAGGACCCGGCAGAAGGGGAATCTCTCTTTCTGCCGGCTGTCAGCGATAAATTTATGTCTCTGAGTATAAAATATCGTGAGAAAATATGGAATACTATTGACAAAACTATATTATATAATATATAGTATTATCAAAGATACAATATTATATAAAAACAAAGGAGTGAGAGAATGGTATTCAATACGGGAGCGGCTCTGCTGGACGCGATAGTTCTGGCGGTTGTCTCCAAGGAGAAAGAGGGTACCTACGGATATAAGATCACCCAGGATGTGCGGAGTGTTCTGGACGTATCGGAATCCACTCTGTATCCCGTGCTCCGGAGACTGAAGAAGGATGAATGTCTGGAGACTTATGATATGGCCTACGCGGGCCGGAACCGGCGGTATTACAGACTGACGGAGAAGGGGACCGCGCAGCTGAATTTATATAAGATCGAGTGGAAGAATTATTCATCCAAGATAAACAGGATGTTTGAGGGAGGAGTTTGATTATGGACAGAAAGCAGTTTATGAGACAGCTGGAAGCCCTTCTTTCTGATATTCCCGGGGAGGAAAGGCGGGAAGCGCTGGAATATTATGAGAGCTACTTTGATGAGGCCGGAGAGGACAGGGAGGCCGAAGTGATCAAGGAGTTGGGAAGCCCGGGAAAAGTGGCGGCCATCATTAAAGCGGATCTTCAGGAGAACGGGTACCGCCACGGTGAGTATGCGGAGAACGGATATGAGGAGGAAGGATTCCGGGAGAAGGAAGAGACGCCGGAGAAGAGAGAGGGATATCATCCCCGTCCGAAGCGGGGAGCGGGTACGATCACCCTGATCGTTATCCTTCTGATCTTTTTATCGCCGTTTCTGATCGGAGGCGCGGGGGCTGCCCTGGGAATCCTTGTGATGATCGTTCTGCTGCCGTTTATTATCGTTTTCGCGGGAGGCGCTGTGGTGGTTGCTCTGGTAGTCGCCGGGATCACGGTACTGATCGCCGGGATCGGCGTCTGCGCGGCCGTTCCGGCTATGGGGATCCTGTCTGCGGGGATCGGCTGTATCATGGCGGCGGCGGGCCTTGTAGGGCTTGTGTTTCTGGTGTGGTTTATCAGCCGGGCAATCCCGTGGGCGCTCAGGGGATTTACTGATTTTTGCCACAGACTTCTCAACAGAGGGAGAAAGGAGCGTGAGAGCGTATGAGAAAATTTTCCAAAGTTGTCCTGATCACGGCTGGCGTGCTGGGCGTGGCGGGGATCGGGCTTTCCATAGGCGGCGTGGCTATGGGCGCGAACCTTTCGGAAATAGATATCCAGCGATATTATAAGGGACCGAAGTTGAAAGTTCTCGACTGGATCGTGGATTTTGACTGGGATGAAGGCGAGACCGGAGAAGTGGAGTATGAAATAAGCGCTTCCGGAGGATTGGACAGTTCTGCCGGGGAAGCTTCCGTATCTGGTGATGATGAACAGGAAACAGACGAGGACGCTGACGTTTATACAGAAGCTGTTCCGGAAAAACTGGACATCGATCTTGCCGGCGCGGAGCTGATCGTCAGGGAATATGACGGCAGCCGCGTCCGTGTGGAGATTTCCGGCGATTATAAAGATGATGTGAAGGTTTCCACAGAAGACGGGGAACTGAAGATCGAGGAAGACTCAGGGCGAAAAACCTGGAAACAGGGGGAAGGGAACAGGATCGTGGTATCCTGCCCAGGAGAACTCTCATTTGACAGCGTCAGCATAGACGTGGACGCCGGAACCATAACCCTTGAGGACGATCTCAGGGCAGATGATTTTATCGCGACAGTGGGAGCGGGGACCTTCACAAACAGAGCTTCCGTCACTGCCGGACGGGCTGAGGCAGAGGTGGGAACGGGAACCATGTCTCTGAAAGGTCTGGACGCAGAGGAGATCGACGCGGAATGCGGCCTGGGAACACTGAAGCTGGAAGTAAAGGGGAGCGAGACAGATTACAGATATCGTATATCCTGCGGAGCCGGATCGGTGAAAGTGGGAGGTTCTGATTTCAGCGGACTTGGCGCGGAGCGGGAGACGGGAAATCCGGACGCGTCCCGCAGTATGCAGGTGGAATGCGGGCTTGGCACCGTGGATGTCCGTTTTGAAGAATAGGAAAGCGAAAGGTCAGTAAAACAGGAAAGGACGTAATGAATATGAAAAATAAAAGATTATATAAATCCTCGGTAAACTGTATGCTCTGCGGAGTGTGCGGAGGGATCGCGGAGTACTTTGACATCGATCCCACGCTGGTGCGACTGGCGTGGATCCTGCTTACATTTTTCGGAGGTTCGGGAATCCTCGCCTACATTATCGCGGCCATCGTAATCCCCAGAGGCTGACGGGAGCGTATATTTTTACAGATAATGTCAATACTCCATGTAAACAGTAAAGGAGTGAGGGCATTGAACAAGGACAAAGAAATCGAAGCATATCTCAGAGGAGAACTGGACGGCGCGGAAAGACTGAAATATGAGATTGCGGGAGAACTGGGGATCCTGGACCGGGTCCTGAAGGACGGCTGGAAAAGCCTTTCCGCAAAGGAGACAGGGCGGATCGGCGGCCTGATGACCCGGCGAAGGAACAAAACCGAATAAAAGAAAAGCACTGGAAAGAACTTCGCGTCAGGCAGTTCCGGCCAGTGCTTTTTTGTGTTACACTGAAAGAAAAGAGAGGGCAGGTGAAAAATATGAATTGTTCAAAAGAAGAACTGATCCGGGAAGCTTTTCAGGCGCAGAAGCGGGCATACGCCCCGTATTCCGGGTTCGAGGTGGGCGCGGCGCTCCTGACGGCGGACGGGAAGATATACGGAGGATGCAATATTGAGAACGCTTCCTACGGAGCCTGTAACTGCGCGGAACGGACGGCTTTTTTCCGCGCTCTGTACAACGGGGAAAGAGATTTCTCGGCGATTGCGATCGTGGGAAAACCGAAGACCTCAGACACTTTTGATTACTGCGCGCCCTGCGGGATCTGCCGTCAGGTGATGGCGGAATTCTGCGATCCGGAAAAATTCCTGATCATTCTGGCGAGAAACGAAGAAGACTGCCGGGTATATTCTCTGAAGGAACTTCTGCCCCTGAGCTTCACAGGAAGCAGTATGAAAGAGACACAGAATCCAAATGACTGAACCGGGACACAGAGAAGGGAGGAACAGATATGCGTACCTATGACTGTATCGCGAAAAAAAGAGACGGAGAAGAACTGACGGAAGAAGAGATCCATTACCTGATCTCATCCTATGTGGCGGGTGATATTCCGGATTACCAGATGGCGGCTTTCCTCATGGCGGTATATTTTCAGGGAATGACGGATAAGGAGACATCCATTATGACACAGGAGGTCGCGCGCTCCGGAGACATGGTGGATCTCTCCGCCATACAGGGGATCAAGGTGGATAAACATTCCACCGGAGGCGTGGGGGACAAGACTTCCATGATCGTGGCGCCCATAGCCGCCGCCTGCGGATTGAAAGTGGCGAAAATGTCCGGACGGGGGCTGGGGCATACCGGAGGAACGGTGGATAAACTGGAAGCTATTCCCGGATTCCGGACCACTCTTACCATGGAGGAGTTCGTGGACGTGGTAAACCGTACAGGGCTGAGTATCGTAGGCCAGTCGGGGAATCTTGCGCCTGCGGACAAGAAAATGTACGCCCTTCGCGACGTGACGGCAACTGTGGACAGCATCCCCCTGATCGCCGTCTCTATCATGGGGAAAAAACTGGCTGCGGGAGACGACTGTATCCTTCTGGATGTAAAGACGGGAAGCGGAGCGTTTATGAAGACTCTGGAAGGTTCGGTGGAGCTGGCGAAGACCATGGTTTCCATCGGCGGCGCGGCGGGCAAAAAAACAGCCGCGCTGATCACAAACATGGATATCCCGCTGGGGAATTATATCGGCAACGCCTTGGAAGTTGCGGAGGCGGTGGAAGTCCTGAAAGGAGGAGGGCCTTCGGATCTCAGGGAGGTCTGTCTCCATCTGGCGGCCAATATGCTGGAGCTTGCGGATAAGGGAAACTTCGCCGAATGCATGGAAACAGCCCGGAAGACTCTGGAAGACGGTTCCGCCTTCAGTAAATTCCTGGAAATGGTGGAAGCGCAGGGGGGAGACATCTCCTGTATCCGGGATACGTCCCGCCTGCCTTTTGCGCCTCTCCGACATGAAGTCAGGGCGCGGAAGGAAGGTTATATTGCTCATATGGACACACAGGCCTGCGGAACGGCGTCCGTACTTCTGGGCGCAGGACGGGAGACGAAAGAGAGCCTTCTGGATTACGGCGCAGGCATCATATTAAAGAAAAAAACAGGGGACTACGTAAAAGAAGGAGACGTTCTTGCAGAGTTCCTGGCGTCTGAGGAAAAACGGTTCCCCGCCGCTGAAGAGAAATTCCACAGCGCGCTTACCATAGCCGCGGAAAGACCGGAAAAAGAAAAACTGATCCTGGGTAAGGTTTCGGCAAATTGCACAGAAATATTTTGAAAATTTGATGCCATATATGAAATTTCACTGTTTTTTCACAGCCTGTAATTGAATTAAACGCATAAAACTGTTATACTTGAAACAGGAAACAAAGAGGCCTGGGTGAAAGGAGGAGATCCTTTCCCGAGGTCTCTTAAAGGATAGAAAAACAGGAGCGGATTGACGGGAGAAGCCTATGAGAAGTCAGACAGATGCCTATGTAAAACTGGAAAATGTGTCCAAGATCTACGGCACAGGAGAAGTGAAGATCGTGGCGGTGGACGGGATAAGCTTCGAGATCGCAAAAGGGGAATTTGTCGTGATCGTAGGACCCAGCGGCGCGGGCAAGACCACGGTGCTGAATATCCTCGGTGGAATGGATAAACCCACCTCGGGGAAAATCTATGTGGACGGCAGGAACATTGCCGGTTATTCCGGACGGCAGCTCACCAGCTACCGCCGGGAGGACATCGGTTTTGTTTTTCAGTTTTATAATCTGGTTCCCAATCTGACGGCGCTCGAGAATGTGGAGCTTGCCCTTCAGATCTGCAGGGAACCTCTGGACGCGGCCACCGTGCTGGCGGAAGTGGGGCTGAAAGGAAGGTTCGGGAATTTTCCGGCGCAGCTTTCCGGCGGGGAGCAGCAGAGGGTTTCTATCGCAAGGGCCCTTGCCAAGAATCCCAAACTTCTTCTCTGCGACGAGCCTACGGGCGCCCTGGATTATCAGACCGGCAAGGCGATCCTGAAACTGCTTCAGGACATGTGCCGGGAAAAGGGGATGACCGTGATCGTCATCACCCATAACTCCGCGCTCACTCCCATGGCGGATAAAGTCATCCGCATCAAGAACGGCAAGGTCTCGGACATCATCCGGAACGCGCATCCGACTCCGGTGGAAGAGATCGAATGGTAGGTGAAACCAGTGAAAAAAGCGCTGCATAAAGATTTCTGGATGGAAATAAAGAAAAACAAGGCGCGCTTTATTTCCATTTTCTGTATCGTGGCGCTGGGTGTGGCTTTTTTTTCCGGCATCCAGGCCTCATCACCGGATATGAGAATGTCCGGAGACGCCTATTATACGCAGACGAAACTGATGGATCTGAAGGTTATGGGAACTCTGGGACTTACAGAAGACGATGTGGAAGCCCTCCGGAACACAGAGGGGGTGGAAACAGCCGAAGGTTCCTATTCCACAGATGTGCTCTGCGGAGATGAGGAATCCCGGAAGGTTCTTCATATAGAGTCTGTGACGAAGGAGACCAATCAGCTTACCGTACTGGAAGGAAAACTGCCCGAAAAAAGCGGGGAGTGTTTTCTTGATGTCAATTTTGCCGACGGGCAGGGATATCAGGTGGGCGATACCCTTACTCTGGAGGAACCGGAAGACCAGGATTATCTGAAAACAAAAACATATACAGTGACGGGGATCGGCAGGTGCCCGATGTATATATCGTTTAACCGGGGCAATTCCACGCTGGGATCCGGCGAGGTCAACGGATTTGCCTATATTCTTCCGGAGGATTTTGACCAGGAGGTATATACGCAGATCTATATCCGCGCCCATGGTGTGGAGAGGACCACAAGTTATACGGACGCTTATGACAGCCTGATCAGCCGCCTGGAGGAAAATGTAGACGGTATTCAGGAGGAACGGTGCCGGATCAGATATGACGAGGTTATGGCGGAGGCGGAAGAAGAGATCGCCGATGCGGAAAAAGAACTGGAAGACGGCAGGAAGGAAGCGGATAAGGAACTTGCCGACGCCCGGAAAGAACTGGAAGACGGCGAACAGGAACTGGCTGACGGACGCCAGGAGTACGAGGACGGAAAGCAGGAACTTGAGAACGCGAAACAGGAACTTAAGGACGGGAAGGCACAGCTTGCCGACGCCCGTCAGACGATCGCGGACGGCTGGAGCCAGATTGAATCTTCCAGGGCGCAGGTGAACGACGGCTGGGCACAGCTTCAGTCCGGCGAGAGTACGCTGGCTGCCGGATGGGATGAGTATTACAGCGGCAGAGAACAGTTCGAGACAGGAAAGGCAAAGCTGGAACAGTCCCGGAAAGAACTGGAGGCCGGAGAGGCGCAGATACAGGCGGCGAAAGAGGAACTGGAAGCCGGACGCGCTCAGATCGAAGCGGGTAAGGCGGAACTGGACGCAAAGCAGCAGGAGATCGATGCGGGGGTTGCCCAGGTACAGGCGGGCCAGGCGGAGATCGACGCGCAGGTGGCGCAGCTTCAGGAGCAGATCCCGCAGATCGAAGCGGGGATCGGGCAGGCCGCGGAGGCGGAAGCGCAGCTTCCCCAGCTGGAAGCGTCTCTGGCAGCAGCCCAGGCGGCGGTGAACGAGAAGGAAACTGCCGCGGAAGAGGCGCAGGCTGCCTATGATACAGCTGCCGCCCAGGTGGAGGCAGGAGAGCTGCCGGAAGAGGAACTGGCGTCTTATGAAGAGGCGCTGAACGCGGCGAACAATGAAGTTGCAGCCGCATCGGATGTCCTTGCCCAGGCGCAGGGCGCCTACGATGCCGCATCCGCGGCGGCGGCGCAGAAAGCGGAACTGGAGAACAGTCTGGCGGCTGCTCAGAGCGGAATTGCCCAGGCGGAGACGGCCCGGACAGAACTTGACAATACCTTGGCGCAGCTGAATGCAGGCCAGGCGGAACTGGACGCAGGAAGGCAGACGCTGGAACAGGAGGAAGCAAAACTGGTGTCTGCGCAGGAAGAGATCGCCGCCCAGGAGGCGAAACTGGCTCCTGCCAGAGAACAGCTTGAGGCGGGAGAACAGGAACTTGCGGCCAGCGAGGCGCAGCTGAACGCGGGTCTTGCAGAACTTCAGGCAGGCCAGGCGGAGATCGACGCCAACAGGCAGAGACTGAACGCGGCAGAAGCGGAAATCGCGGCGGGAGAGCAGGAGCTGATCTCCGGGCAGGCCCAGATTGACGCCAGCGAGCAGCAGATTGCCGACGGCGAGGCGGAGATCGCGGAAAATGAGCAGAAGCTTGCCGACGCGGAAAAAGAGCTGGAAGACGGAGAAAAAGAGCTGGAAGACGGCTGGGAGGAATACCGGGAAGGAGAAAAGGAAGCCAGAGAGGAAATTGCGGACGGTGAAAAGGAGATCGCCGATGCCCGGGAGGATCTGAAGGAGATCGAAGTTCCGGAGTGGATCATTACAGACAGGACGGATCTTCCGGAATACTCTGATTACGGAGACAACGCGGACCGCATCAAAAGCATCGGGGACGTTTTTCCGGTAATCTTTTTCCTGGTGGCGGCGCTTATCAGTCTTACCACCATGACCAGAATGGTGGAGGAACAGAGGACCCAGATCGGCACATTAAAAGCCCTGGGCTACAGCAAATATGATATCGCTTCCAAATACCTGAATTATGCTTTCCTCGCCACCGTCAGCGGAAGCATCACGGGAATCCTGACCGGACAGAAACTTCTTCCGTATATTATCATCAAGGCATACGGCATGATGTATCACAATGTTCAGGATACCATCACGATACATTATGAATGGAAATACGCCCTGATCGCCTCTGTGGCGGCGGTGGTGTGTACAGTGGGAGCGACGGTGTTCTCCTGCTACCGCGCGCTGGCGGAAACACCGGCGGCTCTGATGCGCCCGCCTGCTCCGAAGGAGGGAAAACGGGTGCTGGTGGAGAGGATCACGATCCTGTGGAAACATCTCAGTTTTACCTGGAAGTCTTCTCTCAGGAATCTGTTCCGCTACAAAAAACGACTGTTTATGACAATTTTCGGAATAGCGGGCAGTATGGGACTGATGCTGGTAGGGTTCGGCCTCAGAGACTCTATTTCCGGCATCGTAGAAAAACAGTATTCCCAGCTGCAGCATTATGACGCCATGATCATCGCGGATGAGGAGGCTTCAGATGCGGAACGGGAGGAACTGGAAGAATTCCTCGCCGCGGACGCGAGGATCGTAAGGTTTACCGGGGTACAGTTTACCAAGGTTACTGTGGCTTCTGAGGATTCCAATATCAGCGCTTATGTGTACACGCCTGAAAATATGGAAAATTTCCGGGAAGACGTGACGCTTAGAAACCGCATTACAGGAGAAATATACCAGATGCCTGAAGAAGGGGCGGCAATCAGTGAGAAAACAGCAGATCTCATGGATCTGGAGATCGGGGACGATATTGTTCTTGAGAAAGATAATGAAGAATACAGTGTGAAGATCTCGGTGATCACAGAAAACTATATGGGTCATTACATATACATGACTCCCGCCGTCTATGAAGAGACGTTTGGAGAGAAACCGACATATGAGGACATTGTATTTACGGTAAAGGATGAATACAAAGACCAGGCGGAAGATATCGGAGAGCAGATCGTGGGGTATCCCGCGGCGCTCAGTATCAGCTATACCACCAGTACGGCGGATCAGGTGGAACGTATGCTGGGGACTCTGGACGTGGTGATCATTGTCCTGATCGTTTCAGCGGGAATGCTGGCCTTCGTGGTCCTCTATAATCTGAACAATATCAATATCACAGAGAGACAGAGAGAGCTCGCCACGCTGAAGGTCCTGGGATTTTATGACCTGGAGGTCTCGGAATACGTGCTCAGGGAGAATGTCCTGCTCACCATAGGCGGGATCCTGTTTGGGTGCGGTTTCGGCGTTCTGCTCCACCGGTTCGTGATCGTTACTGTAGAGGTGGACGCGGTTATGTTCGGAAGAGAGATACATCCGGTGAGTTTCCTCTACTGCGCCCTGATCACGGGAGCCTTTGCCGCAGTGGTAAATATCTTCATGCATTTTAAAATGAAAAAGATCGACATGGTGGAATCGCTGAAGTCAGTGGAATAAAAAGAAAAAAGTATGAACTTTATGAAATCCTCCTTGACAAGCCGAAAATTTGCGTTTATAGTGAATTTCATGGTAAAGGCGGAGAAGAAGAGGAGTAGGCATTGTTCCCTCCCAGAGAGGAATTCCCGCAGGCTGTAAGGAATTCCGAGGAAGAAGATGCTGAAGGTAGCTTTGGAGCCGGAGAGCTGAGAAAGATTTCATTCAGGTTCTCCCGTAGCCCGCGTTAAGGGAGAATGAGATGTGCGGAGATTTCCGCATAACGAAGGTGGTACCGCGATGAATATTGCCCTTCACACAGTTGTGTGAGGGGCTTGTTTTTTAAGGAGGAGCAAATGAGCAGAGAACTGGCAAAGACCTATGATCCGAAAGGCCTGGAAGAACGCCTGTACAAAAAATGGATGGACAACGGCTACTTCCACGCAAAAGTAAACCCTGACAAAAAACCTTTTACGATTGTAATGCCGCCGCCCAATGTTACAGGGCAGCTTCATATGGGCCATGCCCTTGACGAGACCATGCAGGATATCCTGATCCGTTTCAAAAGGATGGAGGGATATGAGGCTCTCTGGCAGCCGGGAACCGACCACGCGGCTATCGCCACAGAGGTAAAGGTAATTGAGAAGCTGAAAAAAGAAGGCATCGACAAGAATGAGATCGGCCGTGAGGAATTCCTGAAGCACGCGTGGGCGTGGAAAGAGGAGTACGGCGGAAAGATCATCAATCAGCTGAAAAAGCTGGGCGCGTCCGCGGACTGGGAGAGAGAACGCTTCACCATGGACGAGGGGTGTTCCAGAGCCGTTCAGGAAGTGTTTATCAAGCTGTATGAAAAAGGATATATCTACAAGGGCTCCAGGATCATCAACTGGTGTCCTGTATGCCAGACGTCTATCTCCGACGCCGAGGTGGAACACGAGGACCAGGACGGATTTTTCTGGCATATCAATTATCCCATCGCAGGAGAGGAAGGCCGCTTCGTGGAGATCGCGACCACCCGTCCGGAAACTCTCCTGGGAGATACTGCCGTGGCGGTAAATCCCGACGACGAGCGTTATAAAGATCTTGTGGGCAAAATGCTGAAACTTCCGCTGACAGACAGGGAGATCCCGGTGATCGCCGATGAGTATGTGGATAAAGAATTCGGGACAGGCTGCGTGAAGATCACGCCCGCCCACGACCCCAACGACTTCGAGGTGGGCAAACGCCATAATCTTCCGGAGATCAACATCATGAACGATGACGCCACCATTAATTCCCTCGGGGGCAAATATGCGGGAATGGACCGCTATGAAGCGCGAAAAGCCATGGTGGAGGATCTTGAGAAGCAGGGACTGCTTGTGAAGGTGGTTCCCCATAACCACAGTGTTGGAACTCATGACAGATGCGGCACCACCGTGGAGCCTATGATCAAACCTCAGTGGTTTGTCCGCATGGACGAGATGGCGAAAGCCGCCATGGAAGTCCTGAAGACAGGAGAACTGGAATTCGTTCCCGCAAGTTTCGGAAAAACCTACCTTCACTGGCTGGAAAATATCCGTGACTGGTGCATTTCCCGTCAGCTCTGGTGGGGACACAGGATCCCGGCCTATTACTGCGACGAGTGCGGTGAAGTCGTCGTAGCCAGAGAGATGCCGGAGAAGTGTCCGAAGTGCGGATGCACTCATCTTCATCAGGATGAGGATACTCTGGATACCTGGTTCAGTTCCGCCCTGTGGCCCTTCTCCACACTGGGATGGCCGGAGAAAACGCCGGAACTGGAATACTTCTATCCCACAGATGTACTTGTGACAGGATATGACATTATCTTTTTCTGGGTTATCCGTATGGTATTCTCCGCCCTGGAGCAGACAGGAACCGTTCCGTTCCATCATGTGCTGATCCACGGACTTGTCAGAGACTCCCAGGGAAGGAAGATGAGTAAATCTCTGGGGAACGGGATCGATCCCCTTGAAGTTATCGACAAGTACGGCGCCGACGCGCTGCGCCTGACGCTGATCACCGGCAACGCGCCCGGCAATGACATGCGTTTCTACTGGGAGCGCGTAGAGTCGAGCCGTAACTTTGCGAATAAGATCTGGAACGCTTCCAGATTCATCATGATGAACCTGGAAGGGCAGACAGTGAAAGCTCCGGAAGATCTGAACGCGCTGTGCATGGAGGATCAGTGGATCCTTTCCAGACTGAACACCGTGATCCGTGAAGTGACGGAGAATATGGACAAATATGAGCTCGGCATCGCCGTACAGAAAGTATACGATTTCCTTTGGGACGAGCTCTGCGACTGGTATATCGAAATGGCGAAAGTGCGCCTCTGGAATAAGGAGGAGAATCCCGAAGCGGCGGGAGAGGCTCTCTGGACTCTGCGCACTGTGCTTACGGAAGGACTGAAACTTCTGCATCCTTTCATGCCGTTTATCACGGAGGAAATTTACTGTACCCTTCTTCCGGAAGAAGAATCCATCATGATCGCGCCCTGGCCGGTATATGACGGAAAGAGAAACTTCCCGGAGGCCGAAAAAGCTGTGGCGGGATTCCAGGAGGCCGTTCGCGGTGTAAGAAATATCCGTACAGAGATGAATGTTCCCATGAACAGGAAGACAGGCCTGGTGATCGTGGGAAAAGACGCCGCGTCCTGTGAGAGATACGAAAAATGCAAAAAATCTTTCGTGAATCTGGCGTTCTCCAACGGAATCCATGTACAGGAGACCAAGGACGGCGTCGGTGACGACGCGGTATCCGTAGTGGTATCCGACGCGGTGGTTTATCTGCCTCTCGAAGATCTTGTGGACCGTGAGAAAGAAATCGAGCGTCTGAAAAAAGAACAGGAACGACTGAAGAAAGAGATCGCAAGGTGTGAGGGAATGCTGAATAACCCCAACTTTGTGAACAAAGCTCCCGCGGCGAAAGTGGAAGCGGAAAAAGAGAAGCTTCAGAAATATGAAGGAATGATGGAAAAGGTAAACCTGCAGCTGAAACAAATGGATAAGTAACAAAGGAGTGTTAGGATGAAATGGTATGATGTGTGCAACAGGATCTCCCTTCTGCTTCACGCGCTGTTCAGCGCCGCGGGGTATTTCCTGATCGAAGCCATCTGCAGGCATTCACTGTCCGAAGCGTGGGTGTATATGACGGAGAAACCTCTGGTATTCGCCTACAATGCAGCATTTATTTTTACGACAACGCTGATCGTATACCTGTTCCGGCGAAGATGTTTCCTGAGGGTTCTGCTGGCGATGTTCTGGCTGCTCCTGGGAATTGTAAACGGCGTGATCCTGGCAAACCGGGTTACCCCGTTTACAGGCCCGGATCTGGCGCTTCTGACAGACGGCATGGCCCTTCTGGAGAAATACCTTCCGGCCTGGGGCGTGACGGTTGCGCTGATCGTGCTGGGGATTTTTGCCCTGATCCTTCTGATCCTTCTGATCAAAGGACCCAGATATAAGGGAAAGCTGAAGTACAGATATAATCTTCCCCTTGTCCTGGCCGGCGTGGCCGCTTTCGGAGGAATTACGCAGCTGGCGCTGGAAAAAAGAGTGCTTTCCAACTACTTTGGAAATATCGCTTTTGCCTATGAGGATTACGGATATCCCTATTGTCTGGCGACAACCATATTTAACACCGGAATCAGCTGTCCCCGGGACTATTCGGAGAAAGAGATCGCCCGGATCGAGGAAACGGAATCGGATCTCCCTGAGACGAAGACAGAGGATCTTCCCAATATCGTATTCGTCCAGCTGGAATCGTTCTTTGATCCGGAACTGGTAAACTACCTGGATATTTCCGATGATCCGATCCCCAATTTCCGGAAACTGATGGAGGAATATACGTCGGGTTATTACAAGGTTCCTTCCGTGGGAGCCGGAACGGCGAACACAGAGTTCGAGTCCATAACGGGAATGAGCATGCATTATTTCGGCCCCGGGGAATACCCCTATAAGAGTATCCTCAAGGAGACCACCTGCGAGAGCGCGCCTTATGTACTGAAGGATCTTGGCTATTCTACTCATGCCATACATAACAATGAGGCGAATTTCTACAGCAGAAAGAGTATTTTCCCGAATCTTGGATTTGACACCTTCACTTCCGCGGAATACATGCCGGAGGAGGACGACAAAAACTCTCTTGGATGGACCAGGGACCGTGTCCTTACGGATGAGATCATCAAGTGTCTGGATTCCACAGAGGATCAGCCGGATTATGTATACACCATCTCCGTGCAGGGGCACGGGGCCTACCCGGAAGAACCGATCCTCGAGGATCCTGAGATCACAGTTACCGGCGCGGCCACAGAGGAGAAGAACAACCAGTGGGAATACTATGTCAACGAGATCCATGAGATGGACGAGTTTGTAGGCGAGCTGGTAGCCGCTCTTGAAGATTATCCGGAAGACGTCGTACTGGTAATGTACGGGGATCATCTTCCCACAATGGGGCTGGAGGTGGAGGATCTTGAAAACAAATACCTCTTCCAGACACAGTATGTGATGTGGGATAATTTCGGTCTTGAGAAAGATGACGTCAATCTGGCGGCGTATCAGATGGCGGCGGAAGTAATGGACCGGGTGGGAATCCACGAGGGAACGATTTTCCGCTATCATCAGGCCAGGAGAAATACCAGAAATTACCAGGTTGATCTGGAAACTCTTCAGTATGATCTTCTTTATGGGGAACGTTATTCCTACGACGGGGAAAATCCCTTCAAGCGTACCAAGATGCGCCTGGGCCTTTATGATGTGACTCTGGACGGTCTGGAGCTGATGTCTTCCGTGGATTACACCTACAGGATCACCGGTACAAACTTTACGCCATCCAGTCAGGTGAAACTGAACGGAGACTGGTATGATACCGTCTATGTGAATCCAACCACGCTGATCATCTCAGGGACAGAACTGGACGATTTCGACAGGCTGGCGGTAATACAGAGGAGCAATTCCCCTACCCGAAAGGCGCTCAGCAAGAGTTATGACCGCTCCTGTTACATGCTGTACAGTGAGAATAAATGGAAACTTAAGACGGATGATGAATAATTCTGTTGAATAAAAGATTACGATTGGTACTGGACATCTTCCACCACTCATATATAATGATAACGTAACGGTGTTTCAGGGGCGGAAGCCCCTGAGCCGCTGCGAATACATTATAGATAAAAGTGGTGGATTTTTTTATGAATTACGAAGAAGCAGTTGCATATATCGAGGAAACACCGAAATTTACTACCAAAAATAAACTTTCCCACACAAAAGAATGCCTGAAAAGGCTGGGAAATCCGGAGAAGAAATTCCGCGTGATCCATGTGGCGGGAACGAACGGAAAGGGGAGTACCTGCGCGTTTCTTACTTCCATATTCCGGGAGGCCGGCTATTCCTGCGGATTGTTTACCTCTCCCCATCTGGTGACCATCAATGAGAGGTTCCAGATCAATGAGAAAAATATTGATGACGACGCTTTTCTTGCCGCCTTTCTGAAAGTCAGGGCATTGGCTGACGAACTGGTGGCTGAAGGGAACTATCACCCTACTTATTTTGAGATGCTGTTTCTCATGGGAATGGTGATCTTCGCGGAGGCCGGCGTGGATTATGTGATGCTGGAAACGGGACTCGGCGGCCGGCTTGACGCCACGACGGCAGTGGAGGAACCTGTCGCATGCGTGATCACCTCCATCAGTTTCGACCATATGCAGTACCTGGGAAATACGATCAGGGAAATCGCGGGAGAAAAGGCCGGGATCATCGTGCCGGGCGTCCCGGTGATCTTCGACGGCAATGATCCGGAGGCGGCTAAAGTTATCCGGGATCAGGCGGAGAAACTGGGAAGTCCCTGGTTTGAAGTGAAGAGAGAAGATGCGGAAATTAAGGGAATCACCAGGGCAGGCATTGATTTTTCCGTTAAGAATGGGTATTATGGAAATACAGAATTTTCCATACCGTTCATCGCCCGGTATCAGGTAATGAACGCGTCTCTTGTTCTTAAGACAGTGGAAGTCCTGAAGCAGCAGATCTCCATACCGGAGGACGCGGTGAGAAAAGGGCTGCTGGAAACAAGATGGCAGGGGAGAATGGAGACAGTCCTTCCCGGAGTGATCGTGGACGGCGCCCATAACGAAGACGGTGTGGAGAAATTTGTGGAGACTGCGGAGCATTTTCAGAAGGACTATCCGCTGACACTGTTGTTTTCCGCGGTGGACGACAAAGACTATACCGATATGATAAGAACCATACTTGGGAGAATCAGGTTCCGCCATGTTGTAGTGACCCAGGTGGGCGGTTACCGTAAGGTCCCGGCGGAGGAACTGGCGGATATTTTCCGCCGGGAAGGATGTCCGTCGGCGCAGGCTTTTGAGGATACCGAAGCGGCGTTTCATGCGGCGCTCTCCCTGAAAGGCGAAGACGGTATGCTTTTCTGTGTGGGATCTCTTTACCTGGTAGGCGAAATCAAGGAACTGCTCCGAAAGGAGGATGCAAATGATTGATTATGAAGAGGAACTGAAGAAATTTGAACCATGTCTGGATGTGACGGATGCGGAAGGCGCTATTTACGAGAAAGAGCTGACAGATATCCTGGATGTCCTGCAGGAGGTCCTCCGGGAGGCAAAAGGCAGCAGACGTGTGAAATAAAGGAGAAACACCATTCATGAATTGTATGAACTGCGGCGCATTTCTCACAGATCCGGATCTGGATTACTGTCCGAACTGCGGGTATAATGTGCTGATCCAGAAAAAAGTGGATTATCTCTCAAAAAGCCTGTATAACCAGGGATTGGAGAAAGCCAGCATCAGAGATCTCTCAGGAGCCATTGCGTGTCTGAAACAGAGCCTGATCTATGATAAAAAAAATATACGGGCCAGAAATCTTCTTGGACTGGTATATTTCGAGACCGGGGAAGTGGTGGCTGCATTGAGCGAATGGGTGATCAGCAAGAATCTTCAGCCGATAAGGAATCCCGCCACGGAATACATCAATGTCCTGCAGGCGAATTCCAACAAGCTGCAGGGGATCAATGAAACCATCAAAAAATACAATCATGCCCTTTTTCTCTGCCGGGAAGGCCATGAAGATATGGCTGCCATACAGCTGAGGAAAATACTGGCGCAGAATCCGAAACTTATCAAAGGCTATCATCTTCTCGCTCTGATCCAGATTAAGAACGGAGAGTGGAACAGGGCGAGAAAAATATTGAAAAAGGCAGTAAAGATTGATAAGACCAATACCACCACTCTGCGGTTCCTCCGGGAGGTGGACGAGCAGACCGGCGTTCCGACCAGGCTGGAACGGAAGAAAAAAGGACTCTTCCGCCTGAACGGCAGGAAAGACAGGGAATATGAGGGAACAGAAACAGAAGAAAATATCAGGATGCCTGTTTACCGTGAACATTCCAAAATTCCTGTGTTTCTGCTTCTTATGTGCGGAATAGCGGCGGGCGCGGCGGCTTTCTGGCTGTTGGCTGTACCTGCTATTCGCCAGGACATTTATAAAGAGGCGAACCAGCAGATCATCAGTTACAGTGAATCTCTGGCAACTCAGGGAGCGGAACTTACCAGAGCCCAGGGAGAAGCTTTAGAATCCGGAGCGACTGCCGAGGAGGCAACGGAACAGCTGACCCAGGAACAGGCAAAGAGCCAGAGTTACGAGGCTCTTCTTACCGCTTACGCTTACCTGCAGCAGGACAGCCTTGACGAGGCGGCCGTGGCTGTGCAGAATGTCCGGGTTGACGTACTGCCTGATAACCTGCGTGGAATATATACGACGGTCAGGGACGCGACCGGGGTTACGGGGATCGGAGATACAGAAGCTCCTTCCGCAGACAGTTCCGGCGATGAAAATACAGGGGAATCTTCAGCGGAAGAAGGCTATTATGAAGATAATTATTCGGAAGAATATTATGATGATTCGTATTACGAGGATTCCTATTATGAATAACTGACATTTTACAGAAAACGGAGAGAAACCTCGAAACAGGGGATGCGTGAAAACGCATCCCCGTTTTTATTTGGACGGACTGAAAATACAAAAAATGCGAATAAAAAGAAAGAATAAGGGGGAAACTGCTGAATGAATGAAAAAAATGAATATGAACTGGACGGAACCAGTCTGACTGTCCATCTGCCTGCCGAAGTGGATCATCCGGTATCTGATTCTGTGAGGAAACTGTCTGACAGAATTATGGGGAGAAATTATATCCGTACGATGATCTTTGATTTTAAGGGTACATGTTTTATGGACAGTTCCGGGATCGGTCTGCTGATGGGGCGATACCGTGCGCTGGGAATGAAGAAGGGCTGTGTAAAGGCAGTGAATGTAAACGGACATATTCACAGAATCCTGCAGCTGTCAGGAGTTCATCGGTATATTGAAATTCAGAGAAATCAGGAAGAGGGGGAGGAATAATGGAACACACCAATGAAATGACCTTGATTTTTGACAGCCGGCCTGTAAATGAAGGGCTGGCCAGAGTGACGGCAGCGTCTTTTCTCACGCAGCTGAATCCCACGCTTGAGGAAGTGGCGGACGTAAAAACAGCTGTGTCGGAGGCGGTGACTAACTGTATCATTCACGGCTATGAAGGAGAAGTACATAAGATTCGAATGGATCTGAAGCTTGCGGGCGGGGATTTGTTTGTGGACATTACCGATCATGGAACGGGTATCGCGGATGTGAAAAAAGCGATGGAGCCTTTGTATACCACCAAACCGGACAAAGACCGTTCGGGAATGGGATTTACTTTCATGGAGGCGTTTATGGACGAGATAACCGTAGAATCAGCGCCGGGGAAGGGCACCTGTGTCCGGATGAAGAAAACGATCCGCAGGTGAGGAGGATAAAATGGAGCATACTCTTGCCCTGATCGGGCGTGCGCACCAGGGGGATAAAGAGGCAAGAGATACATTGTTTGCGGAAAATACAGGCCTCATCTGCGCGGTGGCAAAAAGATTCGCGGGAAGAGGGGCCGAGATGGAAGATCTGTTTCAGATAGGAAGTATCGGGCTGCTTAAAGCGGTCGACAGATTCGATCCCTGCTATGAGGTGAAGTTTTCCACCTACGCCGTGCCTATGATAGCGGGAGAGATTCGCCGTTTTCTTCGGGACGACGGTATGATAAAAGTGAGCCGGTCCATAAAAGAAAACTGCATGAGGATCAACCGTATGAGAGAACAGCTGGAAGGTGAACTGGGCAGGGAACCTACGGTCCTGGAGCTGTCCGCGGCTGTAAAAATGCCGCCGGAGGAAGTGGCGTCGGCTATGGAATCCAACTCTGAGGTGGAATCCATTTACCGCCCGGTATATCAGGGGGAGGGGACGGAAATCTCTCTGGCGGACAGGATCCCTCATAAAGAAAATCCCCAGGAGCGCCTTATGGACAGGATGTTTCTGGAAGAACTTCTCCGGAATCTTGACCCCAAAGAACGCAGTCTGATCGCCATGAGGTTCTTCCGGGATATGACGCAGACAGAGACGGCAAAGGTACTGGGGGTTTCACAGGTACAGGTGTCCAGAATGGAAAAAAGGATCCTGCAAAAACTCAGAGCGTTTCATGAGGATTCCTGATTGGAATGCTGCCGGCTGATGTCTTCTATGATGGTTTTGTTGATATCATCTTCATAACACCGCATCTGTACCTGCATGGGAGTGGGATCGGACGTTATTTTCATATGGCCGAAATGGTTGAAAAAAAACAGGACGCCGAGCCCGAGACCTATAGAGTAGGAAATTTCCAGAACAGTAAACCCGCTGGAGGTCTGTCCTGTCACCTGCGCATAAATCTGCGCGAAAAGAGTGCCTACATCTGCGTCGGTGTTAAAAGTCATAATAGAAAAAGCAGCTCCGAAAAAAGACGCCAGACAGATAAATGCTATTTTGATAACGCGCAGGATCATATGATGTGCCGAAGGTTTTTCGTAGGTGAGGATGAAATCAGCCTCCCCCAGAGGGGCGATGGTGAGAGCCGGTTCTTTTTTGCGGATCAGTTCTATAAGATCCATGACCGACATAACATAGCGGCCGGGACGTTCCGGATCAAGATTGGCAACAGCCAGGACACGGAGCCGGTTCAGAACCACCGGATTTGTGCACGACAGTCTGGCAATGTCCTGCAGGTATACGTGAGGATGACGGACGATCACGTTGGCGTCCAGCTGGAGATAGAGGGTATCGTTCATGGACATTTTCTTCTCCTTAATATATTTTTGGCTTATTTCTTTGTTTTCGGACGAAAAACAAGGCTTGCCAGGTAAGAAAAAATCAGGGCTGCCGACACTCCTGCCGCGCAGGCGGTAAATCCTCCGGTAAACAGGCCGAGGAATCCGTCCCGGTCAATGGCTTCCTTCATGCCGTTCCAGAGAAGACTGCCGAATCCGAGGAGAGGAACCGAGGCCCCCGCCCCCGCGTAATCGATCAGCGGCTGATAGAGTCCCAGCGCGCTCAGCACTGCCCCGGAGCATACGAGAAGTACCATGACTCTTCCGGGAAGAAGTTTGGTTCTGTCGAGAAGAATCTGTACCAGAGCGCAGATGACACCTCCGACCCAGAATGCATTAAGGTAATCCATAGATCTGACCTCCTTATATTTCCATGAGTTCTATGACAACAGCGTGGGCTATCCCGGGAACGGAAGCCCCTTCGTTGTAGGTGACTTTGGAAAGCATGGCGCCGGTGGGAATAAAAAGCATGCGTTTCCATTGTCCCCCGATGATCCGGGGCAGGAGACAGGCGGCAAGTACAACGGCGGAGCATCCGCATCCGCTGCCGCCGGAATGGGTATCCTGCGTACTGTTGTCGTAGATCATAAGTCCGCAGTCCTGATGAATATCGCCGATATCCGTTCCGTTTTTGCGGAGCATGTCCAAAAGGATATTGCGGCCGACAATTCCCAGATCTCCGGTGACTATCGCGTCATAATCAGAAGGAGTTCTGCCGAAATCAGAAAGATTGCGTAGAATGGTATCGCAGGCCGCAGGCGCCATACAGGCCCCCATGTTGAGGGAATCCCGGAAGCCGAAGTCGATGATCCTGCCGGCAGTTATGCCGGTGATCACAGCGCACCGGTTCCCGGAACGGAGAGAATCAGGTGAGTTTTCTGTCTCCGGAGGATCGGAACCGATGATACATGCGCCGCTTCCGGTTACGGTCCAGGTGGCGGACAGAGGACGCTGGTTTCCGTATCCCAGAGGGTAACGGAATTCTTTTTCGGCAGAGGCGAAGTGGCTGGAAGTGGCGCAGAGAATATGATCTCCAAATCCGGCGGACACTGCCATAGCGCCCAGGGAAAGAGCTTCTCCCATGGTGGAACAGGCTGCGTAAAGCCCGTAAAATGGAATTCCCATCCCGGCTGTCCCGAAAGAGGAGGCCGTGGTCTGGGCCAGGAGATCGCCGGCGAAAGCGAGCCGTATATCTTTTGTATCCAGTCCCGCTTTTTTTACCGCAAGGGCGGAAGCTTTTTTCTGGAGCATGCTTTCGGCAGATTCCCAGCTGTCTTTCCCGAGGAGAGGATCGTCGATGATCCTGTCAAACGAGTCTTTCAGAGGTCCTTCGCCTTCTTTTTTGCCCGCTATTGACGCGGCGCTCTGAATATATACCGGAAATCTGAATGCCGCACTGGAAGTGCCTGCCTGGATCATGTTTTTCATAGTACCTCCGCAACTTTGAGAAAATAGTATATAACTCCGAGAATCCATGAACTCAGGATTCCGTATAAAATGACCGGACCCGCTATGGTGAAAATCTTACAGCCAATGCCGAATATCTGTCCTTCCGTCCGGAATTCCACGGCTGATGAGGCTACGGAATTGGCGAATCCGGTAATGGGGACAAGACTTCCCGCCCCGCCGAATTTTCCGATCCGGGGATAGATGTTCAGCCCTGTCAGCAGGACGCTGAGAAAAATAAGAATAAGTGAACACCAGGTGCCTGCGTCTTTGAGATCAGCTCCAAGATACGCTGCGGTATTCTGGATCCACTGACCGAGAAGACAGATCAGTCCGCCGGTGAGGAAAGCCTTCGCCATGTTTGCCGGAAGACTGTGGACAGGGGTCATTTCTTTTACATATTGTTCGTATTGTTTCTGCTGTTTATCAGATATCATAGGTTGTTCCTTTCCTGAAAAAATATGTTCATTGACATCCGGTGCTGTTTGTGCATATAATTACTGGATCTTACTGCCAGCTGCAGAAGTAGTAGATAAAACTTCCCAGACATTTGCCCAGGGCCAGCGAAAGGATGATCGCAGGTATGCCTTCGGTCAGGCGGACGCGGCGCGCGAAAACGGGAAACATGTCGGCAACTTCTGCCAGCGCCAGAATCCAGCTTCCGAGAAAGAGCCCGGAAAAAGAACCGAACAGGATCAGAAAAAGAGTTCCGGCAGGTATATGGAAGCGGAAAAGAACGGCTGCGTTTCCCAGGACGATACCAAGAAAGGCGGCGTCCTCATATATAAGTACATATCTGCCTGTGCGGGTGATGCCTGCGTAGCGCGGGATAATGGACAGTCCGATGAGAAGACCTGCCACACCGCTGGCGATGACGACCCCGGAACACAGCCCGAGAATGCAGAGAAACAGCTGCTGCCACATGGATATTTCCTCCTTTTGAAGGTTATTATGCGGAAACATCCGGAAAAAATACGTTAATTCTTAAAAAAAAATGAAAACCTGTACTTCTCTTTCGGCGGATGTTATAATAAAAAAACAGGTTTTGGATGAGTAAATTACGGGCAGGAGGCATGCGCATGTACGACGCGTTTTCTCAGATGGAATTATTAGTGGGCGAAGAGGGAACCGACCGGCTGGGAAGGGCAAAGATAGCGGTGTTCGGCCTGGGAGGAGCCGGCTCCTATGTGGTTGAGGCGCTTGCCAGGTGCGGCGTCGGGAGTCTGACACTGATAGATCACGATGTTATATCCGCATCAAATATTAACAGGCAGCTTTTTGCTCTGCAGTCCACAGTTGGCAGGAAGAAGGTCCAGGTTGCGAAAGAACGGATCCGGGATATCGATGAAAATATCCTGGTCCATACGTATGAGACTTTTTATAATGAAGACACTGCGGGCATGTTTGATCTGAAGAATTATGATTATATTGTGGACACGATAGACACAATGCCGTCCAAGATATTGCTGATCGAACAGGCGAAGGCGTGCCGTGTGCCGGTGATATCATGCCTGTCAACCTGCGGCCGCCTGAACCCGGGCAGGTTTGAGATTGCCGATATATCCAGGACAAGCGTATGTCCCGCCGCTAAAATACTCCGCACGGAATTAAGAAAAAAAGGGATCCGCAGAGTAAAGGTGCTGTTTTCCAGAGAACGTCCATACCGGCCGTCGGAGGACAGGAAGTTCTCGGAAGCCGGTATGGCGGCAGGGAGCGTCTGCTTTGTCCCCGGCGCGGCGGGAATGCTTATTGCCGGGGAAGTGGTGCGGGATATTCTGGCAGGCGGAAAGGGCAGATGATATACTGCAGTGTGATGGTATATATACGGAAGCTTCCGTATTTAATAAATGGAAAGATAGAGGAGTAGAATCTGTGAATACTGATATCAAACAGAAATTTTGTGACCTTCTTGGAGAAGAGAGAGTTCTTTTTCAGGAACCAATGAACCGGCATACCACATTTCGTATCGGAGGGCCGGCGGAGGTTTTCCTTGTGCCGGAATCTGTTGAACAGATATGCGGCGCGCTGAAGCTCTGCAGGGAGGAACAGCTGCCGTATTTCATACTGGGGAATGGAAGCAACCTGCTCGTCAGCGACAGCGGGTATCGCGGAGTGATCATTCAGATGGATCGCAATATGGGGAAAATAGAACTTGAAGGTACGGAGATCCGTGCATGTGCCGGCGCGCTTCTCTCTTCTATAGCGGCGGCGGCCAGGAAAGCTTCCCTTACAGGATTTGAGTTCGCGGGAGGGATTCCGGGGACTCTGGGCGGCGCGGTTGTCATGAACGCGGGGGCTTACGGCGGAGAAATGAAAGATGTTCTTAAAGAAGTTACTGTTATGACCGCGGAAGGCGATATCCGGACCCTGCCGGCGCAGCAGCTTGAACTTGGATACCGGACCAGTATTATACGGAAAGCGGGGTATCTTGTACTGGAAGCTGTGATCGCGCTGGAGGAAGGCGATCCGCAGGTGATCCAGGCCAAAATGAAAGAGCTCGCCGATAAACGTACAGAAAAACAGCCGCTGGAATATCCCAGCGCCGGAAGTACCTTCAAGAGGCCGGAAGGCCATTTTGCGGGAAAGCTCATTATGGACAGCGGACTGAGAGGATACCGTGTGGGCGGCGCGCAGGTATCGGAAAAACACTGCGGCTTTGTGATCAATACAGGAGGGGCAACTGCCAAAGACGTGAGAGAACTGATAGATCATGTGGTGCGTACAGTGGAAGAGAAGTTCGGAGTGACCCTTGAACCGGAAGTGAAGTTTCTGGGGGAATTCTAAGAGGAAACGGGAGATAGGGAATGCGGCTTGTAATTGTCACCGGATTATCCGGAGCGGGAAAATCAACCGCTTTAAAAATGCTGGAAGACGCGCGGTATTTCTGCGTGGATAATCTTCCGATCCAGCTGCTGGGGAAATTTGTTTCCCTGATGGAAGGAGCGCAGGGTGAAGACGTGCAGAATGCGGCTATAGGTATAGACGTCCGCAGCGGACGGGCCCTTGATGAACTGGAGGTGGAGCTGGAGAAGCTGAGCAGTTCAGGACAGAAATATGAAATCCTTTTTCTGGACGCGGAGGACAGAGTCCTGATAAAACGTTATAAGGAATCACGGCGAAGCCATCCTCTGGCGATGTCCGGAAGAGTGGACGACGGTATCCGCCTGGAAAGAAAGAAAATGGAGTTCCTCAAGGAACATGCGGATTATATTATCGATACCACCCATCTTCTTACCAGGGAACTGAGAGAGGAAATCGGTCGGATCTTTGTGGACAACGGGAAATTCCGCAACATGGTGATCTCTGTATTGTCCTTCGGCTTTAAATATGGGATCCCGGATGACGCTGACCTGGTGTTTGACGTGAGATTCCTTCCGAATCCGTATTACGTAGATGAGCTGAGAGCGCATACAGGTATGGACGAGGATGTGTTCAGATATGTGATGGATAATGATGCCGCCAGGGAATTTGCGGCAAAGCTCGAAGATATGGTGAAGTTCCTCATTCCGAACTACGCGAAGGAAGGGAAGACCAGTCTTGTGATCGCCATCGGGTGTACAGGCGGAAAGCATCGGTCCGTAACTCTTGCAAGGGTTCTGTATGAGAGACTGATAGAGACAAAAGAATACGGTATCCGGCTGGAGCACAGGGATATCGGCAAAGACGCCCGGTTAAAAAAATAATCTGTTTTATAACAGTTTAATAAAAATCTGAAACGGAACAGAAGATGGGAGAAATAAGAATTGTCTTTTTCAGGGACTGTAAAGGATGAGCTGTCGCGGCAGATCAGCACGGCCAGACACTGCCGTGTGGCCGAAATTGCGGCGCTTCTGAGTTTGTGCGGCAAAATAACTCCGGAGGGAGCGCTGCATATGCAGACGGAAAATCCGGCTGTTATAAGAAAATACTTTACATTGGTACAAAAAACATTTAATATAGAGACAGAAATTGCTGTTCGCGAAAACCGTCAGATGAAGAAGGGGCATATGTACTATGTGACAATATGCGATCCGGATCTGATTCAGACGGTTCTGTTGGGAACGAAGCTTTCTCTGGAACAGGGCAGCGGAGGACACCTTTTTCCGGAAAACAGTCTGATCACGCAGCAGACATGCTGCAAAAGGGCGTTTATCCGGGGGGCTTTTCTCGCCTCCGGTTCAATCAGTGATCCGGAAAAAGGGTATCATTTCGAAATAGTATGTCCGGATGAGAAAAAAGCCGGGCAGCTGCAGAATCTGATCCGCAGTTTCCAGATTGACGCCAAGGTTGTACTGCGCAAGAAGTCATATGTGGTCTATGTGAAAGAAGGAGCGCAGATTGTGGATATCCTGGCGGTTATGGAGGCGAATGTGGCGCTTATGAATCTGGAAAACATACGGATTCTGAAAGAAATGCGCAACTCTGTCAACAGAAAAGTAAACTGCGAAATGGCAAATATTAATAAAACGGTTAGTGCGGCAGTGAAGCAGATCGAAGACATTAAACTTATTGAAGAAAAAAAGGGGTTCCATACCCTGAACGAAGGTCTTGCGGAAATTGCGGAGCTGAGATTGCAGTACCCGGAAGCTACACTTAAAGAATTAGGAATGATGTTAAACCCGCAGGTGGGAAAGTCGGGAGTGAATCACCGTCTGAGAAAGCTCAGCGCCATAGCGGATGAGTTGCGGGTAAACAAGGAGGAGTTATTATGATCAAAAAACCAATCACCATTCAGCTGGCTACAGGCCTTGAAGCGCGTCCGGTCGCTCAGCTGGTCCAGGTGGCAAGCCAGTTTAACAGCGAGATTTATGTTGAAATTGGAAAGAAGAAGGTTAATGCGAAGAGTATTATGGGCATGATGACCCTTGGTCTGGATTCCGGCGAAGAAATTACTTTGTCTGCAAACGGCGAAGATGAAGAAGCTGCAATGTCCAGTATAGAGAAGTATTTAAGCAATCAGTAAAGAAGAGATAAACAGAGACTTAAAAACAAAGCGCTGACCGGGAGGAAGACCAATTCCGGCACAGCGCTTTTGGTTTTATATGGGAAATCGTGTTCTTTCTTGTCTGCTTGCGGAGATTATAAGTTGACCGAAAGAAAAAAACAGGGTATAATGAGGACACTTAATAAAATTTCACCACCACAAAAACAGAAGTGAGGGATACTGTAATGTCTAAATTTTTGAAGTTTATTGTACATTTTGTGATCGTATGTACGATCATACTTGTGCTGGCGCTGGCGCTTCCGCCGTTTTTCGGGGTCAGAACAGTGATCGTGGACAATGCTGACAAAGCTACGAATCTTCCTCTTGGTTCGGTAACCTACGCTGTGCCGGTGCGGACGGAAGAAGTGAACGTCGGTACGCCGATCCTGGTTGAGGATGAAGGGAAGACATATCGCTATAATCTTTTAGAGGTTAATAATAATATAGGAACAGTAACAAGTCCGGACTCTGATAATTCAGAACGTATTATCGTATCAGTAAAGAACTGGGTTCCCAAGGTGGTTGTGACAGTCGGCTTTATCGGATATCTGCTTGTTGCCACCGAGAGTATTGAGGGACTCATCATTCTTGGCCTGGTTATTCTTTTCCTTATTATTCTTTATGTGATCGCCGAGCTTTGCAGGAAAGATAAAGAACTTCCTGATGAATATGAAGATCTGCAGGGTGATCGCAGACATGTAAAAACAAAAAAAGAACTGA